>JBAYGL010000093.1:0-13557 GCA_041666725.1 Limisphaerales bacterium | reverse complement strand
CGGCGGCCTCGGCGGTTTCCTGCTCGCCAACATGATGGGCCAGAGCCGCCAGCACACGGGCAGCTATCTCACCGGCCTGCTGGTTTTCGCCGGCCTCTGCATCCTCGCGCTCATCGGCCTGAACCTCGTGAAACGCCGCTGGCGCACGACATGGGGCGCAGTGGCGGCCGCCCGCATTTGAAGGCCCGCCAAACACGCGAATGCACGCGAATCAAAACACCGTGAGCGGGGCGCTCCTGTCCCGCAGTGCTGAACTGCTGGCAGGTCTCGGCGCACACGACAGTGCCGGAGGCAAGGCGGCCTTTCTCCCTCACCCCGGCCCTCTCCCGCTGGGAGAGGGAGGAACTTCGTCCGCTCCCCGTGGATCTCGAGCGCCCGAGTTGTCGAGCAACGGTCGAACCGGCTCCCTCTCCCAGCGGGAGAGGGCCGGGGTGAGGGAGAGCGCATCCGTCGCTCAATCCGCATCCGAATCAACACCGCAGTCCTCCCCCACCTCTTCCATTCGCGTTGATTCGCGTGATTCGCGGGCCAACTCTGCCACCGTGAAACCCCAGCCCCGCCTCCGCGTTCACGCCACCAGCTTCACCCGCCCGCAGCAGGAGGACAAACCCGGCGACGACGTTTCCGCAGCCCGTGCGCTCGATGACGGCTCATTCATCGCAGTCGTCGCCGACGGCCTCGGTTCAGCGCGACAAGGACGTGACGCTGCGGAGAAAACCGTCGCCCACTACACCGCGAACTTCCGCAACCGTCCGCGCGCCTGGAGCACCGCCAAGACACTGGAGGAAATAACCCGCCACCTGAACCGCCAGCTCCATCAGGAGGGCCTCGCCCGCCATGAATCGCCGGAACTCGCGTCCACCGTCGTCGTCGCCGTGCTGGATGGCGACCGTCTTCACCTGCTCAACGCCGGCGACTCCCGTGCCTACCGGCTCCGTGCCGGCAAACTTGAGCAGCTCACGCACGATCACCGCGACGCCACGCAAACCCACGTCCTCACGCAGGCCCTCGGCCTCGCCGACGCCGTCGCGCCACACGTCGCGCAAACCGACCTGGCTGTCGGCGATTTCATCCTGCTCACCACCGACGGCCTCACTGATGTGCTCGATGACACGACGATCACCGAACAGCTTGCCGGTCACGCGGGGGCGCGTGGCCTGGTTGGCCTCGCCCGCGAGCGCGCCACCTCCGAGACGCTCGACGACATCACAGCCGTCGTGCTCGAAGTGCAGGAACTCGGCCCGGCCGCCAGCGCCGCCCCCGTGTCACTGGCCATCCCGGCGCAGCTCAAGGTCGGCGACGTGGTGGATGGCTACACGCTCCGCCGCAGCTTCCGCGCGAGCGACCGCATCTGGCTCGCCGCGAAGGCCGGCAAATCCTACGTGCTGAAGTTTGCCCCGCTCGAAGCGCAGACCAACGAAGCCGTCCTCACCGCCTTCATCCGCGAGACGTGGAACGCCACGACCCTCAAGGCCGATTACTTCCCCGCCGCCTCCGCGCCCGAGGATGCCACCGCGCGCTACTACGTCCTCGATTATTTCCACGCACCCACGCTTAAACAGTGGCTCGCCGAACACGGCCCGCTGGACACCGGCGACGCCGTGGTGCTGGGCAAGTTCGTGCTCGCCGCCGCGCAGTTCCTCCTGCGCCACGATTTTGTCCATGGCGACCTGAAGCCCGAAAACATCCTCGTGCTCGGCGAACGCGGCGCACTTGCGTTCAAGCTCATTGACCTGGGCAGCGTGGCGGAAGTCTTCAGCGTGAACTCACGCGCCGGCACGCCCAGCTACCTCGCTCCCGAGCGCTTTCACAACGCGGCGGTCAGCGAACCGACGGAGATTTTCGCCCTCGGCGCGACGCTTTACGAGGCGCTCACGGGCAAACTCCCGCACGGCGAAATCGAGCCGTTTCAGACACCGCAGCTTCGCGCCGCCAGGCCGCCCAGCACCCACAACCCGCACATCCCTGCGTGGCTCGACGCCATTGTCCTCCACGCCCTCGCGCTGGACCCCGACGACCGCTTCGCCGCCTACAGCGAGATGCGTTTCCAACTCGAGCACCCCGAGAAGGTGAAACCCTTCCGCTCGGCCGGAGCGCCGCTCCTCGAGCGCGATCCGGTGCTGCTGCTCAAGCTCCTGCTGACCGCCAGTCTTGTCGCGAACACCGCGCTGCTTTTCCTCCTGCTTCGGAAATGACCCTGCCCGCCGACAACTCCACGAACCCCGACCGCGCCACCGACGGACGCACGCTCGTGGACGCGCTGCTCGACGAGCAACGGCAGCTCTCGGCCGTCGAGGCCTTCGCCAGATCACATGAGCGCCATGAACTCACCGAACCGCGCTACCGCAGGCTCCTTCCCGCCTCCGCTCCACGTCCTGGCGAGCAATACGCCTTCGAGGTGAACCTCGACCAATGCTCCGGCTGTAAGGCCTGTGTCACCGCCTGTCATTCACTCAACGGTCTCGACGACGGCGAAGCCTGGCGCGACGTCGGCGCGCTTTTCGGCGTGGCCCTCGTCGCGGTAGGGCGAGACTCCGTCGAGCCCCATCCCGAGCGCAGCGAGGCGAGCGCAGCGAGCATCTTGGGTGAAACCACCACCAGCCAAGAAACTCGCTCCGCTCGCGCCTCCTCCCTCGGCAAATGGGGTTCGACGGAGTCTCACCCTACCGGTCCCGGCAACCGCGTCGTCCCCATCCAACAAGTCGTCACCACCGCCTGCCACCATTGCATCGAGCCCGGCTGTCTCGAAGGCTGCCCGGTCCTTGCCTACGACAAGGACCCGATCACCGGCATCGTCCGACACCTCGACGACCAGTGCATCGGATGCAGCTATTGCATCCTGAAATGTCCCTACGACGTGCCGAAGTATTCCGAGAAGCGCGGCATCGTGCGGAAGTGCGACATGTGCCACGGCCGCCTCGCCGCCGGTGAAGCACCCGCGTGCGTCCAAGCCTGTCCGAACGAGGCCATCCGAATCTCCGTGGTAGGCGTGGCGGAGGTGGTCAGCGCGTTCCGCAGCGTAAGCGGCGAAGCAGGTGAGAAAGTGGGAAAGCCAGAAAGTGAGGCGGCGTCCGGCGGCATCTCTCACTTTCCCACTTTCCCGCTTTCTCACCTGCCATCGCCGTGGCTCCCCGACTCGCCCTCGCCGCACATCACTCTCCCGACCACGCGCTACGTCACCAGGAAACCCGCCGCCGACCTCCGCGCCGCCGACCACTGCCTGCCGAAGCCTCAGCACCCGCACTGGCCGCTTGTCCTCATGCTCGTGCTCACACAGGCCGGCATCGGCGGTCTGCTCGCCGCGCGATTCACCAGCGCCAGGTCACTCCCGCTCGAACTTGTCTCGCTCGCATTCCTCTTCGCCGGCCTCACCGCCAGCGTCTTCCACCTCGGTCAGCCGCTCAAAGCGTGGCGCGTCTGGCTCGGCTGGCGCACGAGCTGGTTGAGCCGCGAGGCGATGGCGCTGAACGCCTTTGCCGGAATCGCCGTCCTCAGCGTCGCCGCCCGCTGGTTCCCGCCCCTGACTAATTACCACTTACCAATTACTCTCTCCGTCACCGCCCTCGCCCTCGCCGCCGTCTTCGCCCAGTCGATGGTCTATGCCGACACACACCGCGCGTTCTGGAGCCTGCGCCACACGGCCCCGCGCTTCCTTGGCTCAACCATCCTGCTCGGATTCGCACTGGCGCTCGCATTCCACCCCACCGCCCGACTGGCCATCGCGTTGCTCCTCGCCACCGTGGTCAAGCTCGCCTGCGAACTGTCCGTCCTGAAGCACGCCGACACCGACTCCGACCGCTGGACCCAGCTCCGCCGCACCGCCGCGCTGCAAACCGGCGCGCTGCGTCCGGTGCTCGCCGTGCGCCTGCTCGCGGCGTTCTCGGGCGGCGTGTTCCCCCCCTTCACAATCGCCACCGGCACCGGGCCGGGCGCGCCCGCCATCGGTGCCTTCGCCCTGTGTTTGCTGGGCGAACTCGCCGAGCGCCACCTGTTCTTCACCTCCGTCGCCCCGGACAAGATGCCTGTCTGATGAGCAAGACTTTTTCAACGCGGGGACGCAAAGAAGCGAAGACGCAAAGCCAGGAGAATCCTTGCGCCTCCGCGCCTTTGCGACCTGGCGTTGAATCTCCATCCCCAGCCAACACGCTCCTCCGCCAGTGGACCGGCCCGCTCACCGCCGACCTCGTGCGCACGCCGGGCGAGTTCGGCCTCGGTCAAGTCCCCGCGCGGCTCAAGCCCGATGCGACCACAACCGTCGTCTGCGGATTCTGCTCCACCGGCTGCGGCCTGAACGTGCATCTCAAAGACGGTCAGGCCGTGAATCTCTCCGCGACTTCTGACTATCCCGTGAACCTCGGCATGGCCTGCCCGAAGGGCTGGGAAGCGCTCACTCCGCTTTCCGCGCCAGACCGAGCCACCACGCCTCTGCTGCGCAATCCTTCCACTGGAAAACTGGAGCCGACCGACTGGGACCATGCGATGCAGGTCTTCACTCTGAAGTTCAAGGCCATCATGGACCAGCACGGGCCGGAGAGCGTCGCGTTCCTGAGCACGGGCCAGATTTGCACGGAGGAAATGGCCTTCCTCGGCGCGCTGTGGAAGTTCGGCATGGGCGCGCTGCACTGCGACTCGAACACGCGCCAGTGCATGGCCACCAGCGCCGTCGCCTACAAACAGAGCTTCGGCTTCGACGCGCCGCCGTTCACCTACGCGGACTTCGAGGAGTCGGACGTTCTGGTCTTTGTCGGTGCGAACCCATGCGTGGCTCATCCCATCATGTGGCAGCGCGTGCTGCGCAACCGCCGGTCGCCGGAAATCATCGTGCTGGACCCGCGCACGACCGAAACCGCGATGGCCGCCACGCTGCACCTTCCCCTCGCGCCGAAGTCCGACCTCGCGCTGCTCTACGGCGTGGCGCACCTGCTCATCCAGAACGGCTGGGTGGACAAAGAGTTCCTGGCCGCACACACGAACGGATTCGCGGAGTTCGCGGAGTTCGTCCGCCAGTTCACGCCCGACGCAGTCGCGTCGCAAAGCGGCCTGACGGTCGGGCAAATCTACAGGCTTGCAGAGAGCGTGAAGCCCGGCAGGCGCGTGTCCTTCTGGTGGACGATGGGCGTGAACCAGGGCCATGAATCCACCCGCACCGCGCAGGCCGTCATCAACCTCGCGCTCCTCGGCGGCCACATCGGCAAGCCCGGCACCGGCGCGAACAGCATAACAGGCCAGTGCAACGCGATGGGCTCGCGGCTCTTCGCGAACGTGACCAGCCTGCTCGGCGGCCACGACTTCGCGAACCCGGAGCACCGGCGGAAGATTGCCACGACGCTGAACATCCCCGAGTCGGTAATTCCGACCAAGCCGTCGCTGGCCTACGACCAAATCCTCCAAGGCATCGCGGACGGGAAGATCAGGGGGCTGTGGGTCATTGCGACCAATCCATCGCACTCATGGATTGGGAAGGGTGGCCGCCGAGGGAGGGAGACGGACTTCGATTCACTCCTCGCCAAGCTCGACTTCCTCGTCGTGCAGGACATGTATCACACCACCGACACCGCGCTGCGCGCGGACCTCGTGCTGCCCGCCGCCGGCTGGGGCGAGAAGGAGGGCACGTTCATCAACAGCGAGCGCCGCTTCGGCCTCGTGAAGAAGGTCGCGCGCGCGCCCGGCGAGGCGCTGGCGGACTTCCACATCTTCCGCCTCGTCGCGCAGTATTGGGGCTGCGGCGAACTCTTCCAGGAGTGGACCTCACCGCAAGCCGCCTTCCAAATCCTCAAGCGTTGCTCCGCCGGCCAGCCCTGCGACATCACGGGGATTGAGGACTACCGGCACCTCGACCGCGAAGGCGGAGTGCAGTGGCCGTTGTCGAAGCACGAGTATTCAGTGTTCAGTGTTCAGTGTTCAGTCGGGGAAAGTGCGTCCGACCGCCCTTCTTCACTGAACACTGAACACTGCTTACTTAATACTTCCCCGCGTAGAGAGCGCCGTCTGTTTGAGGACAACCGCTTCTTCCACCCGGACGCGAAGGCCAGGTTCCTCTTCGACCTTCCCCGTGAAGTGCCGGACAAACCCGACGCGAAATTCCCGTTTGTGCTGCTCACGGGCCGCGGCACCAGCGCGCAGTGGCACACGCTCACGCGCACCGGCAAGTCCGACATCCTCCGTCAGCTCGCGCCTTCCGAGCTGTTGCTGGAACTCAATCCCGACGACGCCCGGCGGCTCCGTCTCCGCGCGGGCGACACGGCTCGTGTCTCCTCGCGACGCGGCGAACTCACTGCCCGTGTCCACATCACCGCGACGGTGCGCCCAGGACAGGTTTATCTGCCGATGCACGACGCGGCCACGAACCGCCTCACTTTCCCCGCCTTCGACCCGCACTCACGCCAGCCGAGCTACAAATTCTGCGCGGTGAGCGTGGAACCAACGAAATGAAAATCCCAAGCTCCAAGCCCCAAACCCCAAAGAAGCACCAGGCTCCAACAGCCAACCGTGTCGCGAACCGCCTTTTGGAGCTTGGTATTTGGAGCTTCTTTGGAACTTGGGATTTTGGATTTGGAGCTTTCCCGACATGAACACTTCACTTCTCGAACCTACCGTCATCGCGACCACCGCCGGCGCATTCACCGTCGAGCAGAAGGAATTCCTCTCCGGCTTCATGGCCGGCGTGGCGCAGCGCGGGCTTCATCCCTACGTCGGCACGACTTCGACCGGCCAGCTCACCGACGACCCCGCACAGGGTGGCGCGAACCTCGCCGAGGAAACCGTCTATGGCACGCCGCTCGGCGATGTGACCAAGCAGGAACGCTGGAAGCACGAGGAGCATCCGCTCGACGGCTGGGACCGCATCCTCGCGCACGCCGAGGCGGGCAAGTTGCCGGACGAAGAGAACACGTTTCGCTTCCGCAACTTCGGGATGTTCCATGTCTCGCCCGCGCAGAACAGCTTCATGCTCCGCTGCCGCATCCCTGCGGGCGAGCTGACGGCCGTGCAGATGCGCGGCCTCGCCGACATCGCGGACGATTACGGCAACGGAAAATCCGCCGTCACCACGCGCTCGAACCTCCAGATTCGCGAGATCGCTCCGGCAAATTTGGTGAACGTGCTAACGCGCCTGCAATCGCTCGGCCTCACGGCGAAGGGCAGCGGCGTGGACAACATCCGCAACGTCACCGCGTCGCCCACCGCCGGCTTCGACCCGCGGGAGCTGCTGGACACGCGGCCCTTCGCACACGCGCTGCACCACTACATCCTGAACCATCGCGAGTTCTACAACCTCCCGCGCAAGTTCAACGTCGCCTTCGAGGGCGGCGGCGCGGTGGATACGGTGGCGGACACGAATGACATCGGGTTCATGGCCTGCCGCGTAGGAGACGACGTGAGGAGTCTCACTTCAAATCCTGCGGAAGAAAGTCAGAGACTCGTCACCTCGTCTCCTACGCCCGGCATCTACTTCCGCGTGGAACTCTGCGGCATCACCGGTCACAAGCAGCTCGCCACGGACTGCGGCATTCTCGTGAAGCCCACCGAGGCGCTCGCCGTGTGCGCGGCGATGATTCGCGTCTTCCTCGAAAACGGCGACCGCACCGACCGCAAGAAGGCGCGGCTGAAGTATCTCATCGACAAGTGGGGCGCGGAGAAATTCCTCGCCGAGACACAGAAGAAGCTGGCGTTCCCGCTGGTAAAGTTCCCGTTGGAGCAGTGCATCAAGCGGCCCGCCGCCGTGAAGCACGGGCACATCGGCGTCTATCGTCAGCGGCAGCCGGGCAAGAACTACATCGGCGTGGTCGTGCCTGTCGGTGTGCTTTCCACCAAGCAGATGCGCCGGCTCGCCGAACTCGCGGCGAACTACGGCTCCGGCGCGCTCCGCCTCACGCCGTGGCAGAACCTGCTCATCCCCGACATCCCGGACGGCTTCGTCGAGACCGTGAAGCGCCAGCTCGTGCGCATGGGCCTGCACCACGAGGCGACGAACATCCTCGGCGGACTCGTCGCCTGCACCGGCAACACCGGCTGCAAGTGGGCCGCCACCGACACGAAGGGCCAGGCGGTCGCACTCGGCGCGCATCTCAACAAAAAGCTCCAGCTCGACCACCCCATCAACATCCACCTCACCGGCTGTCCGAACTCCTGCGCACAGCACTATGTCGGCGACATCGGCTTGCAGGGTGTGAAGGTCGGGCAGGCCAGCAGCGAGGGTTACCATGTGGTCTTCGGCGGTGGCACCGGCGCGGATGCAGCCATCGCCAGGCAGGTCTTCACCGGCATCCCGTTCAGCGATCTTCCCGCGCTGTTGGAACGCGTGTTGAAGACGTATCAAGCCAGACGCCAGCCCGGCGAAACCTTCGCCGCGTTCACCCGCCGGCATGATGTGAAGCAACTTCAGGAAATGTTCTCCGAATGAACCACCAGAATTTTGTCCCTGTTCTTCCAGACAACGCGCCGTTCACCGCAGAGCAGCGCGCTTATCTCAACGGGTTTCTTGCCGGCCTCTTCTCCCGGACGCCACAGCCGAATCTCGCCGCTCCCGCGCCAGAGTCGAAGCCGCTGACACCGCTCACGATTCTCTTCGGCTCCCAGACGGGCAACGCGGAGAATCTCTCCAAACGCATCGCCAAGGAGGCCGGCAAGCGTGGCTTCGCGCCAACGGTGCAGGACCTCGGCAAGTATGCGACCGCGCAGCTCGCGTCGGAGCAGGCGCTGCTCATCGTGACGAGCACGTTCGGCGACGGTGAGCCGCCGGACAGCGCGAAGGCGTTCTGGGAATTCCTGAACAGCGAGGCCGCACCGAAACTGGCCCGGACGAAGTTCTCCGTGCTCGCGCTCGGCGACTCGAACTACCCGAAGTTTTGCGCGTTCGGCAAGAGCGTGGATGAGCGGCTGGAGAAGCTCGGCGCGCAGCGCGGCCACCCGCGCACGGATTGTGACGTGGAGTATGAGGAGCCGTTTGCGAAGTGGATGAACGGGGCGTTGGGCGCGCTGGCACCTGCCGCTGCGCCCGCACCGGCGGCGACAGTTGTTGAAGCAGCGCCCGCGAAGGCCGCTTCCACCTACTCGAAGTCGCATCCGTTCCCCGCGCCTCTGCTGGCGAATGTGCGCTTGAACGGTGAAGGCTCCGCCAAGGACACGCGGCACTTCGCCTTCTCGCTCGAAGGTTCCGGCCTCAGCTACAGCGCGGGCGACGCGCTCGGCGTGCGGCCCACGAACTGCGCCGAGCTGGCCGAGGAGCTTCTCCGCGGGCTGGGCCGCTCCGGCGAGGAGCCGGTGCCTGATCGCGACGGCAAGGAGACGCCGCTGCGCGAGGCGCTGATCCACCACTACGAAATCACGCGCATCCCGACGCCGCTGCTCAAGGCGGTGGCAGAGCGGAGCGGCGATCCCGAACTTCAGAAACTCACCGCCCCGGGCGCAACCGGCGAGCAGTCGAAATATCTCTGGGGCCGGGAGATCATTGACCTGCTGCACACGCACCCGGCTGCGAAGTTCAGCCCGAGCGAGTTCGTCGCGCTGTTGAAGAAGCTCCAGCCGCGCCTCTACTCGATCTCCTCCAGCCCCAAGGCGCATCCCGGCCAGGTGCATCTCTGCGTAGGCGTGGTGCGTTACGACTCGCTGGGCCGCGCGCGCAAGGGCGTGTGCTCGACGTTCCTCGCCGAGCGCGTGCCGGCGGGCGGCGTGGTGCCGGTGTTCGTCCATCACAACAAGAACTTCCACCCGCCCGCGAACCCGGACGCGCCGATGATCATGGTCGGCCCCGGCACGGGCATCGCGCCCTTCCGGGCCTTCCTCGAAGAGCGGCGTGCGTCCGGCGCGAAGGGCAGGAACTGGCTCTTCTTCGGCGACCAGCGCGCGGCGACGGATTACCTCTTCCGCGAGGAAATCGAAACGCTGCAGCGCGACGGCACGTTGACGCGGCTGGACCTCGCGTTCAGCCGCGACCAGGCGGAGAAGGTTTACGTGCAGACGCGGATGCTGGAGCACGCGAAGGAACTCTACGCGTGGCTGGAGGAAGGCGGTGGATTCTACGTTTGCGGCGACGCGTCGCGCATGGCGAAGGACGTGGACGCCACGCTGCACCAAGTCATCCAGACCGCCGGCGGCAGGAGCGCGGAGGAAGCGACCGCCTACGTGGCCGCGCTCAAGAAGGACAAGCGCTACCAGCGGGATGTGTATTGAAGCGGTGGGGCGCGGCGTTCACGCCGCAGAAGCGTGCGCCAGTCAGCGGTGGTTCGAGTGGCATTTGCTTCCGGGGCTTTCTGCGGCGTCAACGCCGCGCTCCTCGCACCGTCTCCGTTTCATCCGCGTTCTCTGCCTAGGTCTCAGGCCTTCGGCGCGTCGCGGCGGGGGAAGAGGGCGGCGGGTTCGCCGATGGTGTGGCCTTGCGTCAGACCGCCCCAGTCCGCGAGGGCGAGCTTGTCCGGCGTGCCGGGGAGATTGAGCTGGGCGTAGATTTTCGCGGCGGTGCCGGGGATGAAGGGATGCAGGAGCACGGCCAGCACGCGGCAGCTTTCCACCAAGTTGTAGAGCACTTCGTCGAGACGCGCGGCCTGTGCGGGATCCTTGGCCAGTTTGAACGGCGCGGTTTGGTCCACGTATTGGTTCGCGCGGGTCACGAGGGTCCAGATGCTGTGGAGGGCTTTCTGAAGTTCGCTGGCGCGGAGGTGCGCAACGGTGTCCGCGGCGGCCTTCGACGCGTCCGTCGCAAGCTCGTCATGGCGTGCAGGGACGACGCCGGCGCGATAGCGCTTGAGCATGGAGAGCGAGCGGTTCACGAGGTTGCCCAGGCCGTTGGCCAGCTCGGCCTGATAGCGCGCGGCGAACCCGGCGTCGGTCCAGTTGCCGTCGGGGCCGATGTCCAGCTCGCGCACTACATAGAAGCGGAAGGCGTCCAGGCCCCAGTCGTCAATGACGGCGACGGGGTCCACGACGTTGCCGGTGCTCTTGCTCATCTTCGCGCCGTCCTTCTGCCACCAGCCGTGGACGAGAAGCTGCTTAGGCAGCGGCAGGCCCATCGCCTTGAGCATGATGGGCCAGTAGACGGCGTGGAACTTCACGATGTCCTTGCCGATGACGTGGATGTCGGCGGGCCAGAGGGAAAGTTGAGAGTTGAGAGTTGAGAGTTGAGAGTTCGTGGCAGCGAGCACCGTTGTGTCTCCCAGCGCGGCGGGGACGGAGACGTAGTTCACCAGCGCGTCGAACCAGACGTAGGTGACGTAGGCGGGGTCGAAGGGAATCGGGATGCCCCACGTCAGGCGCGCGGCGGGGCGGCTGATGCAAAGGTCCTCAAGCGTGTTGTTCTTGAGGAAGCCGAGGACTTCGTTGCGCCGGTAGTCGGGCTGGATGAAGGACGGGTTCGCCTCGATGTGGTCGATGAGCCACTGCTGGTGCGCGCCGAGTTTGAAATACCAGTTCGTCTCCGAAAGCTTCACGACCTCGCCGTAGCTGGCGGGGAACGTGCCGTCGGGCAGGCGCTCCTTCTCGGTGACGAAGGTCTCCTCCTTCGTCGAGTAAAAGCCCTCGGTGCTGGCCTGGTAGAAGTGCCCTTCCGCGTGGAGCTTCGTGAGGATGGCCTGCACGACTTCCTTGTGGCGCGGCTGCGTGGTGCGGACAAAGTCGTCATTCGTCAGGCCGAGCTTGGCCACGAACGCGGTCCAGCTCGCGGCGAGTTCATCGCAGTAGGCCTGGGCGGATTTGCCATCGGCCTGCGCGGCCTGCTGGACCTTCTGCCCGTGCTCGTCGAGGCCCGTGAGGAAGAAAACTTCCCCGTCCAGCGCGCGGCGGCTGCGGGCGATGACGTCGGCGATTACTTTCTCGTAGGCGTGGCCGAGGTGCGGCTGGCCGTTCACGTAGTCAATCGCCGTCGTGATGTAGAAACGCTTGCTCATCTTGCGGGGCGGAGTGTGCGGGAGGAAACGGCAGAAGGCAACGACGGGGCCTGAGACTCATTTCCCGCCTGTGGACGACGGGGGGAGGCAGGTGGAAGAGGCTCACACGAGCGGAGGTTCGACTCATGCCCTTCTTCCGGCGTCTTCCGGTTCGCACGCGATCAATTGCTTCACTGTGCCGGTGCTGCCGCCATGCACGGCGGGTTTGACGCCGACGCCGTTGGGCAAAGTGAGCCGGAGATTGCAGGGGGCTTGCTCCTGTCGGGCAGGACGCTGTGATGGCCGGGCTTGAGGCCCCGCACCACCGCCGGCGATGAACGCGGCCTTCAGGCCGCAGAAGCGTGCGCCAGTCCGTGGTGGTCCAAGCGCACTTTTTCTCCCGTGGCTTTCTGCGGCGTGAAGGCCGCGCTCCTTGCACCGCCGGCATTTCACCCGCGCTCTCTGCTTCGGAGTCCCGGCTGAACACCCTTCATTGTGTCATACCATTTCGGAATGGAAACCGGTGGAATCAGTGGCGGTCCACGATGCGCCTTGCCCCCCTCTCCCTTCATCGGATGAGGGGAGAGGGACGGGGTGAGGGGTTGAATGCGCCGGCGTTGGTGGCCACACCCCTCATCCGGCCTGCGGCCACCTTCTCCCCTCCTCCGACGGCGTGCGGTTCGGTTCGCATTCCACCGCCTTGCACTGGGAATTGGTATCAGATTCCTGCTCCGGAGTCTGGATCGTGCCTGTCCGGTTTACTGCGAACGAGTGCGACCGGCTTTCCTGGCCTGATCGAGCAACCCGCCGAGGTGTTTCACCACGTCGGGTTGCTCGGCCCAGAGGTTCTTCGTCTCGGCGGGATCGGCGGCGAGATTGTAGAGCTGGTTTTGGTTCTCGGCGTCGGCCTTTCCATTCTTCGCCGCCTTGCCTTCGAGCTTTTCTGTGCGCGCGATCAGTTTCCAGTCGCCCTCCCGGATCGCAAAAACTCCGGCGGCGGAATCGAGGATCACCTGATCGCGCACCTTCGCGCCGGGCTCGCCCCTCCACACGGGCAGGGCGTTGAAGCTGTCCTCGGCGGCGTTGGCGGGCAGTTTTTCACCGAGCATCGCGGCGCAGGTGGCGAAGACGTCGGTGAGGCAGAGCACGGCGTCGGTGGTTCGGCCCTGCGGCACCTGGCCGGGCCAGCGCACGATGAACGGCACGCGGAAGCCGCCCTCGTAGATGCTGTGCTTGCGTCCTCGCAGCGTGCCGCAGATGGCGTGGCCGGCCTGCTTCGCCTGCCACTGCGGCAGCAGGCGCTCGTTGTCCGCGACGACGCCGCCATTGTCGCTGGTGAAGATGATCAGCGTGTTGTCGAGCGTGCCGGCCTTTTTGAGCGCAGCGACGATCTCGCCGACATGCCGGTCGAGTTCCTGCACAAAGTCGCCATAGGGACCGCACCCGCTTTTGCCGAGGGACCCGGGCGCGGGCGTGATCTCGTTGTGCGTGATGTTCGACGCGACGTAGAGGAAGAAGGGCCTGTCCTTCGAGTGTCCGATGATCTCGACGGCCTTGCGGGCGATGTCCCCGGCCACGCGGTCCGGCTTGTATTCGGCGTCGGGACTCCAGGGCTTGATTTCGGAACGGCCGACCATCGTCACCACATCGCCGGGTTTGCGTCCGACGAAACGGCGGTTCTCGATGTAGATGCGCGGCT
>JBAYGL010000092.1:0-13576 GCA_041666725.1 Limisphaerales bacterium | reverse complement strand
ACCCCTCACCCCGGCCCTCTCCCCTCCTCCGAGGAAGGGAGAGGGAGACAGACAGCGGCGCACGTAGCTCCTTGGTTTCTTCTCCCTCTCCCTTTGCGGAGCAAGGGGAGAGGGCCGGGGTGAGGGGTTGCGTGCGACGGCGTTGGGGGTCCATCGCATGAATGTTACTCAACTTGAGGTTGACTCGATATTGTGGACAAGGGAGGGGCGAGAGTGCGAAAAAGCCGCGATGCCAAACGAACCGACCAAGTCACGACGCAGTTTTGACAAAGCCTTTAGCGCGGCGCTGCTGCTGGCGCTGGTTTTGTCGGCCTTACTTTCCGGCCCGCTTTGCGCCGCGCCCGCCAAGCCCAACTTCATCGTCATCTTCGTGGACAACCTGGGGAACGGCGATTTGCAGTGCTTCAACCCCGCCACGCCGCATCGCACGCCGCATATCGACCGGCTGGCGGCGGAGGGCACGAAGTTCACCAGCTTCTACGTCTCCAGCGGAGTCTGCACGCCCAGCCGCGCATCCATGATGACCGGCTGCTATCCGCGCCGCGTGAATCTGCATGTGAGCGACAAGAACGCTCCCGTCCTCCAGCCCGTTGCGGCCAAGGGCCTGAATCCGGACGAGACGACGCTCGCCGAAGTGCTCAAGCCCGCCGGCTACGCCACCGCGTGCATCGGCAAATGGCACCTCGGCGACCAGCCGCCGTTCCTGCCCACGCGGCAGGGCTTCGACGAGTTCTTCGGGCTTCCCTACAGCGACGACATGACGCGCGATGTCCGGCCGGACAAGTGGCCCGACCTGCCGCTGATGCGCGGCGAACGAGTCATCGAAGCGCCCGCCAACCGCGATCTGCTCGTGAAACGCTGCACCGAGGAAACCATCGCCTTCATCGAGCGGAACCGCGCGCGGCCGTTCTTCATCTACCTGCCGCACACGATGCCCGGTTCCACGGCGCATCCCTTCTCCAGCCCGGCCTTTCGCGGCAAGTCCAGGAACGGCGACTACGGAGACAGCGTCGAGGAACTCGACTGGAGCACCGGCGAAATCGTGGCCGCCCTGCGCCGGCTCAAGCTCGACACGAACACGCTCATCGTCTGGACCGCCGACAACGGCGCGGTGCGGCGCAACCCGCTTCAGGGCAGTTGCGCGCCTTACAAGGGCTTTGGCTACGACACCTCCGAGGGCGCGATGCGGGTGCCGTGCGTGATGTGGTGGCCGGGCCGGATTCCCGCCGGCCGCGTCTGCACGGACCTCGTCTCCACGATGGATCTGCTCCCGACCTTCGCCCGGCTCGCCAGCGTGCCGCCGCCCGCCAGGCCGGTTGACGGGCACGACATCCGCCCGCTGTTGTTCGCGGAGACGGGCGCAAAATCGCCCTGGGATGCGAAGGGCTTCGCCTACTACGAGATGGAACAGCTTCAAGCCATCCGGGCCGGAGAGTGGAAGCTTTACCTCCCGCTCACCAACAAGTTCACCTCGCTCGGACGCAAGACCGCCCCCGTGAAACTTCAGCTTTTCGACGTGCTCCGTGATGTCAGCGAGGCGCGCGAAGTCTCCGCCCAGCATCCGGACGTGGTGCAGCGCCTGCTCGGCCTCGCCGATGCCGTCAGGGCCGACATCGGCGACATGGGCAGGCCCGGCTCCGGCCAGCGTCCGGCGGGTTGGGTGGAAAATCCACGGCCCATCACCCCGGCCGCCGCAACCCCGCGTCCTTGATCCCGCCGGCGGCCCGGAAATTCAGCCGCCAACCGGAAATGCGAATCTTGGTTTTAGCCATTGCCCGGCGAGGAACCGCTTCCTAAAGTTTGAGTCCGGCGGACGTTCAACAGTTGCAGCGTCCGCCGTTGCGTTTCCATGAAATACATTTTCGTCACCGGCGGCGTGGTCAGTTCCCTTGGCAAGGGCCTCACGGCCGCCGCACTCGGCACCCTGCTGGAAAACCGCGGGCTGAAGGTCGCGCTGCAAAAGTTCGACCCCTACCTGAACCTCGACCCCGGCACGATGTCGCCCTACCAGCACGGCGAGGTCTATGTGCTCGACGACGGCGCTGAGACGGACCTCGACCTCGGCCACTACGAGCGCTTCACGAACACGAAGCTCACGCGCAAGAACAACACGACGAGCGGCCAGGTCTATCAGCAGGTGCTCGACAACGAGCGGGCGGGCAAATACCTCGGCAAGACCGTCCAGGTGATCCCCCACGTCACCGACGAAATCCAGCGCCGCATCCAGGTGCTCGCCGATGATTCGAAGGTGGACGTGATCATCACCGAGGTCGGCGGCACCACGGGCGACATCGAGGGGCTGCCCTTCCTTGAAGCCATCCGCGAGTTCGGCCAGGAGGCCGGGCCGCACAACGTCTGCTTCATCCACGTCACCTACGTCCCCTTCATCAAGGCCGCCGGCGAACTCAAGACCAAGCCCACGCAGCAGAGCGTCGCCAAGCTGCGCGAAATCGGCATCAGCCCGCACATCCTCGTCTGCCGTTGCGAGAAGCCGCTCGACAAGGAGCTGCGCCAGAAGATGTCCATGTTTTGCAGCGTGCCCTACGACGCGGTCATCGAGCACAAGGACGTGGATCACTCCATTTACGAAGTGCCGCTCATGCTCCAGCGCGAGCGCCTTGACGACCTCGTCTGCCGGACGCTCAACCTCACCGTCCCGCCGGCGAACATGACGCACTGGCAGGAGATCATCCGCAAGCTCATCGCCCCGCAGCACCGCGTCCGCATCGGCGTCGTCGGCAAATACATCGAGCTGCAGGACGCCTACAAGTCGGTCTATGAGGCCATCATCCACGGCGGCGTGGCCAATGACTGCGGCGTGGAAATCGAGAAGCTCGACGCCGAGGACATCGAGAAGTTCGGGCCGGAGAAGATTCTCAAGGGCCTGGGCGGCATCCTTGTTCCGGGCGGCTTCGGCGAGCGCGGCATCGAAGGCAAGATCCTCACGGCCAAGTATGCGCGCGAGAACAAGATTCCCTACCTCGGCCTGTGCCTCGGGATGCAGATCGCCACGATTGAATTCGCCCGCCACGTCCTCGGCCTCAAGAGCGCGCACTCGACCGAGTTCGACCCCAACTCACCGCACCCGGTCATCGCGCTGCTCGACGATCAGCGGAAGGTGACGAAGAAGGGCGGCACCATGCGCCTGGGCTCACAGCCCTGCCAGCTCACGATGGGCACCAGGGTCCAGCAGCTCTACGGCGCGTTTGTCGTCAACGAGCGCCACCGCCACCGTTACGAGTTCAACAACGCCTACCGGGATCGTTTCGCGGCGGCGGGCTTCGTCTTCGCCGGCACCTCCACCGACGGCAAGCTGGTGGAGATGATCGAAATACCGGACCACCCCTTCTACGTGGCCACCCAGTCGCATCCGGAGTTTCTGAGCAAGCCCGACGCGGCACATCCGCTCTTCCGTGGCTTCATCGCCGCCGCCCACCAACGCCTGCACCAAAAGGCGTTGTAATACCAATTACCGGTGAAATCTGGTAGAATGCAGGCGCAGGCAACAGCGCTCCTCCCTCTCCCTTTGCGGAGCAAGGGGAGAGGGCCGGGGTGAGGGGTTGACTGCGTGGACATTGGCGGCCGCACCCCTCATCCGGCCTCCGGCCACCTTCTCCCCTCGCTCCGCGAAGGGAGAAGGAGCGACTCGGCCACCGGTGCCGGTTCCACCCACCTTCACACGTAGTCGGTATAACTCCACCGCGCCACGCGGCCTGGCCGGAAACGTGTGATTGGAGCGGGGCGCGGCGTTCACGCCGCAGAAAGCGGCGGCTGCGGGAAGTCATTCGAGCAACCGGTGAACGACGGACGCTTCTGCGGCCTGAAGGCCGCGCTCCTTCTGCATTGTCCCCGCTTACGGCAGCTTGAACTTAGGGCACTGGCTCAGGAACTGGATCGGGTTCCGGAAAATCACCTTGTCGATCAGGTCTGCCGGCCAGCCGCGGCGCTTCATCTCCAGCGCGGTGCGCGGGACGGCCAGCGGGATGCTCACGCCCCAGTCGCACGCGGAGTTCATCCAGATGTGCTCGTGCGAGTAGAGGTCCAGCATGTCCACCGCCCGCGCCGGCGAGCATTTGCTTTCCGGGTAAAGCGTCATGCCCGCCCAGAAGCCCGCGTCCAGCACGAGCTGGATGGTGTGCTCCTCCACATGGTCAATGATGCAGCGCTCCGGGCGGATGCGTTTGTCGCTGCGCAGCACGTCGAGGATGAGGCGCGTGCCCTTGAGCTTGTCTTCGAGATGCGGCGTGTGGACGAGGATGAGCTGGTCGTGCCGCGCGGCGAGGTCCACGTGCATTTCGAGCACCTTCATCTCGTTGCGCGAATTCTTGTTCAGCCCGATCTCGCCGATGCCCAGCACATTGGGCCGGTCGAGGAATTTCGGAATGAGACCGATGACATCCGTGGCCAGCGCCACGTCCTCGGATTCCTTCGGATTGATGCACAGCCAGGAGAAGTGCGGCAGCCCGAACTTCGCGGCGCGCTTGGGCTCGTAGTCGGTGAGCTGGCAGAAGTAATCGTGGAAGCCGTTGACGGACGAACGGTCAAAGCCCGCCCAGAAGGCCGGCTCGCACACGGCGGCACAGCCGGCGGTGACCATGTCCTGGTAGTCGTCCGTCGTGCGGCTGACCATGTGGCCGTGGGGTTCGATGTAGCGCATGTCTGTCAGCCTTTGTAAATCGCGTGCGCGCCGATGTCCACGGTGATGAGAAACTGACTACTGGGAAAGACTCCAATAACCCAGCACATGGAACTTGCCTGAATCCGCGCGGAGGCGGATGCCGAAACTGTCGGCTGCCGCGTTGGTCAGAATCAAGCGACAGGAGGCTTTGCCGTTTCCGATGGGTGAGGGTTCGTCTCCAAGGAGGACTTTAAAAACGCCAGCGTTCGTATGGAGCAAGCTTGCAAGCCGCCCCTCCAAGCCTGGCCCGATACGGACCAGTTGCGGCGAGTTGGTAGTCTTCACCAAGTCCCAGCCAGTTTGGAGAGCTTGAACTTCGAGATAACGGCTCGCCTTCCGCTGACCGTAGGGCTGCAGCCATGCCACCACGAGACCGACGATGGCCATTGCTGTGAGCGGACAGATGATTTGCCACTTGTTCATCTTCCCATGAGTGTTTCAGCCCCGCGCAATCGCCGGGACAATGAGCCAGAGCCGCGACTTGGACTGGGGTGGATCGGGCAAAAGCTTCGGCCCGGATTTGGCCTCGGGCGGGGCGGCGGGTTTCTTTTTTGGAGAAGGCATGGGAGAGAATGGCGACGGGTTCAACAAATTGTCAAAGCAGGCGAATGGACTGTTGGTGGCGCAGACTAGACAGCTTGCCGATTGCGGGTCTCAAGGTTCATCCGCCCTGTCCTGCTTATGGTCAGCGCGCTGTTGGCGACGGTTCAACCAGAACATTATCAACAAGCCAGGGGCGAAACCGAGACCGAGGAGTAGCATAAGCTCGTAGCTTGTAAGCCCGGCTCTCCCAGACGCCTTGACATAAAGAATTGTGAGTCCGAACGAGCAAAACCCCCCAACCAAACCGGCAATAAGCGACTGAATCCGCCGACCTGGTCCAAGGTAGAAAGCAAGGGTTAACGCACCGCCCAAGCTCGTGACTCCAAAAAGCGTTAACAACGCAGTCCTGTCCAGCAGAGAGCCTGTTCCCTTGCTGGTGTATGTCATCATCGGTATGAACAAAGTCAGCGCACCAACAATAAACGCAGCAGCGTGATTGTTGGGGATGGCGTTTGGCTTCTTCATGGTCGGCTACCTGCCTGCCCCCAGATTCGTCAGCCCCCCGCAATCGCCGGGATGATGCTGATCTCGTCGCCGTCCTTGAGGGGCGTGGCCTGGTTCTGGAGGAAGCGGATGTCCTCCTCGTTCACATACACGTTCACGAAGCGGCGGACCTCGCCCTTGTCGTCGAGCAGCCGGTCCTTGATGCCGGGATACTTGCCCTGCATTTCAGCAATGGCCGCGCCGACATTCGCGGCGGTGACGGTGATGAGTTCTTCGCCGCCGGTGAGCTGGCGGAGCGGAGTGGGGATGCGGACTTTGATGGGCATAGAGTGGCTAGGTTTTGACGCAAAGACGCGAAGACGCAAAGGAAGAAAGCGAACTGGCCCGCGAAACACGCGAAAAGACGCGAAACGAGAACGGAAGGAAGGAGCCCCTCCCATTAGCACCCGGCTTCAGCCGGGTGTCAGCGGGGCAGCGATGGTGAAGCCGTTTCAACGGCTTCGCCCACGAGTGCAAACGAACAGCAACCGGCCAAACCGTTGAAACGGTTTGGCCTCGCGCCGTGCCCACCACCCGGCTGAAGCCGGGTGCTAATGAGAGGCGGAGCAAGCCCGGCATCTGGATTTGTTTCGCGTTCATTCGCGTATTTCGCGGGCAATCAAATCATGCCGGGACGCAGACCTTCTCATCGTCCTTCAGCATCGCCTCGAACTCGCGCAGGCTGGGCCGAATCTCCCGCGTCTGGCCCACGTGGCCGACCATCGCTTCGAGCGTCTTGAGGCCGTTGCCGGTGATGCAGAGGACGGCGGAATCGCCCGCCGGAATTTTGCCGGCGGCGATGAGCTTCTTCGCCACGCCCACGGTCACGCCGCCCGCTGTCTCGGCGAAGATGCCCTCGCACTCGGCCAGCAGGCGGATGCCTTCGCGCACCTCGTCGTCGGTCACGTCGTCGGCATGGCCGCCGGTCTCCTTCATCACACGCAGCGCGTAGAAGCCGTCGGCGGGCGTGCCGATGGCGAGGCTCTTGGCGATGGTGTTCGGCTTCACGGGCTTGAAGAAGTCCTTGTCGTCCTTCTGCGCGGCGCTGATGGGATTGCAGCCAGTGGCCTGCGCGCCGTGGATGTGCCACGGCTTTTCGGGCACGAGGCCGAGCTTGGCAAACTCCTGGTAGCTTTTGTGAATCTTCGTCAGCAACGACCCGCTGGCCATCGGCACGACGGTGTGCTGTGGCGTGCGCCAGCCGAGCTGCTCGCAAACCTCGTAGCCCAGGCTCTTGCTGCCCTCGGCGTAGTAGGGCCTCATGTTCACGTTCACGAAGGCCCAGCCGAACTTGCCCGCGATCTCCGCGCAGAGGCGGTTCACCTCGTCGTAATGGCCCTTGATGCTGATGACGTTGGCACCATAGACGAGCGAGTTGACCACCTTGCCCTGTTCGAGGTCGGACGGGATGAAGACGTAGGATTTGAGGCCGGCGCTGGCGGCGTTCGCCGCGACGGAGTTGGCGAGGTTGCCGGTGGAGGCGCAGGCGACAGTCGTGAAGCCGAGTTCCTTCGAGCGGCTGAGGGCGACGCTCACGACGCGGTCCTTGAAGGACAACGTCGGATAGTTGACCGCGTCGTTCTTCACCCACAGCTCGCGGATGCCGAGGCGTTTCGCCAGGCGGTCGGCTTTCACCAGCGGCGTGTAACCGACCTGGCAGCCCACGGTGGGCTCACCCGCGATGGGCAGCAGCTCGCGGTAGCGCCACATCGTCTGCGGGCGCGACTCGATGGCGGCGCGGGTGAGCGACTGCTTGATGCGGTCGTAGTCGTAGGCGACTTCGAGCGGGCCGAAGTCGAACTCGCAGACGTGCGTGGCGCTGAGGGGATACTCCTTGCCGCACTCGCGGCACTTGAGCGCCTTCATGAAACCTTCGTGCTTGTCCATATGTGTTTGTCTGCGCCCTTGTCGGGGCAAACAAAAGCCCCGTCTCATCTGGATGAGAAGGGGCCGGACAGGCTTGCGCTCTTCTCATCTTTCCCCCGGCCTCGCGGTCGGAGCTGGACTTGGCACCTGGTCGTTGCGGGACGCCCGCAACCGGTTGCCGTGACGTCATCGGGCCAGTCCCTCAGTCACTCTGGATGAGTGTCCGCCTCGCGGCGAACGGACGGGAAACTGGCAGTTTCCCGGCAAAAGTGTCAACGGGTTTTTCCGGCGGTAACTAGCGCAAAGTCGCACCGGGCAAATCCAGCACTTGAATCTGGTTCACCGAGCGGAAGCGCGCGTGGTCGTCGAACTGCCAGACGACCTTCCTGTCGGGCGTCAGCTCGAAGAACATCGGCTGCTCGGCATAATGGCCGTGGCCAAGGTAGTTGCAGAAGATCGTGTTGCCGTTCGGCAGACGCTGCGCGCCGGCCATGAGCCGGAGCGGGTTGCCCGGCACGTCGTTCTCGTTCAGCTCCCAGACGGTTTTGCCGGCGGGATTGACCTCGACGACTTTGTGTCCGTCGCCGCAGGTGATCAGCAAATTGCCGTTCGGCAACGGCAGGACTTCATGCGGATCGCCGGTCACGGTGACTTCGCGCAGCACCTTGCCGGCGCCGTCCACCTCGATGACTTTGCTCTCGCCCTTGGCACAGACGAGATAATGGCCGTTGGGCAGCTTGCGCGTGCCGCGGAACTGGTTGTGCAGGTTCGTCACCGTGGTGGGCAGTTTCACTTCCTTCGCGATCCTGCCATCGCGGCCCACTTCGACGATGCGCGCGGTCCCGCCCTCGACCACCATCACGCGTCCGTCGGGCAGGGGCTGGCACGCGTGGCACTCGACCTTTTCCGGGGCCTTGTATTCCCAGACCACACGATTGTCGCGCGTCATCTCGACCGCGCCGCTGATGTGGCAGAAGAGAATGTTCCCGTTCGGCAGGAGCCAGCAGTCCTGCGGGTTCTTCGCCGTCGCACGCCACTCAATCCCGCCCTTCGCCGACACGATGCAGATCTGGCCGCCGGGATAATCGCAGCAAAGGAAACGCTTCGCACCCGCCGCGTTGTCTGCGGCCGACGCGGACTTGAGGCCGACGCTGTTCAACGCCGCGACACGATAAACGTGCTTCGCGCCGGCCCTGGCCGTCGTGTCCACGAAACGCATCGCAGGCAGCGAGCCGTCCTTCAACTTCTCCGGCGTGTCGTGGAAGGACATCGTTTGAAACAGCGGGCGGCCAAACCTGCCCGCGGGCTTCTCCGGCAGCTTCGCCAGCTCCCGCCCGTCACGCTCGATGACGAAGCCCGCGAGACCGCTCTCGAAATCCGCCTCCGCTTCCCACGTCAGTTCCGCGCCCTCCGGCTTGAAACTGACCCGCAGGTTGAACGGCGCGGGCGGTGGCGTGGAGTCGCTCGTCGCGCCGGCCGTGACGTATTCCGTCCACGCCTTCGCGACGGCCTCGGTCGGGAGCCAGCCGGCTTCCTTCGGCGCGGGCAGTTGTTTCTCGAAAGTCTCGCCGAGCAGCGGGGCGAGGAATCCCTTGCCCTGGTCCACCGGCCTGAGCTTCTGCGCGACGGCATTCTTCCCCGGCAGGCGCAGCGCAAGACACGCGTCGAAAAACGGGATCGCCAGGTAGCGCGAATCGCCGCACTGATGCGCCGTGAGCGGATCCGGAGCGAAGCCGACGGGCTCGCCCCTCTCGCGGTAGGCCTTGAACATTTCCATCGAGCCGGTCCACGCGCCGTTGAAGCGTTTGTCGCCGTTCTCCTTCGCTCCCGGGTTCAACATCATCGGAATGCCGTAGGCGGCGGCGGGAATCTCCGGCCTGGGGATCTCGCCCTTCTCCCATGTCGAGAACGCCGTTCCGGAGCGGAACCAGATCGCCACGATGCGCTCGGGATACATCGTCTGCATCAGGCTCGCCCAGAAGCCCCCGCCGCTGTGGCCCCAGAGGCACCACGGTGCCTGTGCGATTTCCGGGTGCTCCGACTTCCCGGCGAAGTCTTCCAGCGACTTGAGGAAGGTCTTGTGAGAGCCGTTGCGCGGGTCGCACCAAAGCCGGCAGTTCTCCTTCTCGCTCTGGTGATACGACGGTCCCAGCAGCGCGCAATCCCACTTCTTCGCCAGCGCCTGCCAGTGCAGGTCGTGGGCGGCCGTCGCCCCGCCCTTGCACGCACCCTCGCCGCAGCCGTGCTGATGCACGATGACGCCGCGCACCTTCTGCACATGGTCCGGCAGCCACAACGTGTAAGTCACGCCGAGCGAAAGCTCGCCCGCCTGCGTGGACGGCGGATAGGTGACTTCGAAGTATCTGCCCGCTGCGTGCGTTTGCGTGATGGCGAGCAACGTGGCGGCGACCCAGGCAAAAAGTTGCTTGTGCATTGCGGGATTGGACGGGACGCGTCGTCACACGTCCAGCAGTTCTTGCGAGAGCGGTCAGGCGGTTGTCGCCGCCGCTTCCGCCTTCACCGGCGGCGCGCTGTCCTTGAACAGCACCGCGAACACGAAGATCAGCACCGCCGACATCGCCGCCGGCACGAGCCAGATGCTCGACCAGTTGTGTGTCGCGCCGCCGGCGTTCGTATAGTGCTGTCCGACGACGCCGGAGAGCCACGACCCGACGAACATCCCCGCGCCCAGCGTGACGAACGCGTGGAAACCCTGCGTCGCCGCGCGGATGTCCTCGCTGGCCCGGTTGTCCACATACATGCGGCCCATCACGAAGATGTAGTCGTAGCACATGCCGTGGACGGCGATGGCCACGAAGAGCATCCACGCCGCGTTCGACGCCTGCGGGAATTGCGTCAGCAGACCGAAACGCACCGTCCACGCCACCATGCCGAGGATGAGAATGCCCTTCACCCCGAGCCGCTTGAGCAGGAACGGCAGCATCAGCAGGAAGATCACGTCGGAAACCTGGCCGATGGTCATCTTCGCCGCCGCGTTCTCGATCTTCAGCTCGTTCATGAAGGCGTTCATCCAGCTGAAGTAGAAACTCAGGGGCACGCAGATGAGGAACGAACAGATGATGAACGTGCAGAACGAGCGGTCGCGCATGAGCTTCAGCGCGTCGAGTCCCAGCATGGTCCGGGCGTTGACCGGCGCGCCCGCGCCCTTGGGCGGCGTGTGCGGCAGGGTGAACGAGTAGAGCCCCATCACCAGCGCCGCGCCGGCCGCGAGCCGGAACATCCCGGCGCTGTCCTCAAGCTTCAGCGTGCTGATCGTGATGCCGGCGGCGATCCACCCCACGCTGCCCATGAGCATCACCAGCGGGAATTCCTTCGCCGCATTCTTCGAGTGGGTGAGCGTAAGCGCGTTCGTCAGGCCGTGCCCCGCCATGTAGCTGATCGTGTAGGCGATGAGCACCGGATAAAACTGCGCGAAGGTGGTCCGGGTCGAAACATAGTAGAGCAACCCCGCGCCGATGAGGTGCAACGTCCCGAGCAGCCGTTGCGTGGCGAAGAACCGGTCCGCAATGATGCCCGCGAAGAACGGCGACACCATCGCGCCGACGGCCGTGCTTCCGTAGGCCAGGCCTATCTGCCCGCCTTCGAACTTCAGCGTCGAGTTGAGGTAGGTGCCCATCGTGACATACCAGGTGCCCCAGACGAAGTAGTGGAGGAACACCATGAGCCAGAGACGGAGGAAGAGGGTGGGTGACATGCGCGTTTTGGGAGCGGAGTTCACCAACCGACTCCCCCTGCCCCGCCGCCATTCAAACTCTCCTCCCACCATGCCGGCATTGGGATGGTGCCAAACGCAAAGACGCAAGGATGCAATGACGCAATGACGATTGTTGTTTCCAACGCCTCCACTGCTGCTGCCCCATGCCGATCATCTCCGCTCGCCTCTCAGCCGGAGCGATGCAGCGGGGGCGAGAGGAGCGCGGCATTCATGCCGCAGAAACGCCCGCCACAGCCACGGCTCGCGTTTGCACCTGCGCCGGCTGCCGCCCGAACCGTTTGGTTCGTTCGCACGGATGGCCCGGAAGTTTGTCACCCCCCTTTGAATCCCACGCTTCTGCGGCATGAATGCCGCGCTCCAACTCCACGTCCCGGCTCAGTCATTTGCGACTTTGCGACTTTGCGTTGAGTCGGCGCGTCCTCGGATTCAGTGTTCCTGGCTCCTCAATTGAACTTCGCCGGGGCCCAGAGGCGGCGCTCCACCGGCACCTTCCAATACCTGTCCCCCGCGAAGACTTTTCCCGTGCCGTAATCCATCGCGTCATACTTCCGCAACGCCTCGCGCAACGTCAGGCCCTGGAGCTGATACGCATCCACCACGCGACGGAACACCATCGGGAGGTTGAGCCGCGCCTTGAGCTGTTTCGCGGGCTCCGGCGTGGTGAAGCGGGCCGGCTTGGGCCAGAGGCTGCTACTCGTTGCCAGCGGACGATCCGTGTATTTCGACCACACGCCCAGTTTCCTCGCCCGGGCTGCCATCGCCACGCCAAGGAAGTCCGGAATAAAATCTCCCGCCGACTCGAACAGGAATGGGAAGGCCAGCCCGCGCGCCAGCAGCTCCCGCGACACGAACTCCCCGCGTGTCCCCTGCGCATCGCTGGCATACACATATCCCAGCACCCGGCCATAACGATCCGTCACCTCGCGATCCAGTTGCACCAGCGCGTGACCGGCGCGTTGCAGCGTGCCGATGAGATAATCCGTGGCCGCCTTCCACTGCGGCTGGGCGAACTCACCCTTCCGGTTCGCGCGCTTGGGGAAACTCCGCGTCATGCCCTTGACTGTCTGCGTGAACGCCGCCGCCTCGTAATGCTCCTCCGGCGCATCCAGCCCCTCCAACCGCACCGTGACATACGGCACCTGCTGCGCCGTGTGCTTCACTTCGACGACCCTGGCCTTGTTCGCGCCCGTCACCCACACCTCGAACTTTCCCTCCACCGGCGACGACGCAACCCCGTTCACCAACAACACCGGCCTGAGCAAATGCACCGTATCCCCATCCGGCGCGAACCGATGCGCGCCTGAATAATCCACTTCGCCGAGAAGGTGCTGGGTGGGGTAGGCGATGAATGGCATGACTCAATCTAACTCAGCGCTTCGCAAGCAGGCTGCTCCGCCCTCCACTCGGTGCATTCATAGGCCACACCTTACCGTTGGGGAGCATGCGGATGAACTTTCCAGAAAGAGGCATCCCACAATTTGAGATCGTTGAACTGACCATGCTTCTGCGGTCCAAAACCCTTCCCGCTTCCGTCCCATTCGGGGAAATGGGTTGCCCCCATGAAGCCAGGCGATAGCGCTTTTTCTTCCGCGGTAGGATTCCGCGCAAATTCTACCAACGGTCGGCCGTCTGAAGCGCTTCCGCCTTGGCTGAAGACCTTGAAATGAATTCGGCCCAGCACCGATTCTGGAAAATCATGGGCCGCCAAAGTGAAGTTCTCTGCCTTGCCAATCACCTTGTCGGGCACCGTGTGAGGATTGGTGTAAAAGATGTCAATCCATTGGAGCAGGCTGCCACGTGCAACCACTGCGCCAAAAGTCTCTTTGCGCTCCGCGACAGGGTGCAATGTCAAATTGTGGAAGTTGCAGCGCTTTTCCTCCTTGAGGTATGGGAGCACGCAACGTTCGAAGTCGCGCACTGAGCACGCTGCCGCCATAAAGACAATACGCTCAAAATGGAGATTGGGTGGCAGTTCTGTGCCATACTGATTCACCAACTCGTTGATGACCATGGATCCCATGCTGTGGCCAATCAGCATCACGGAGTATGAGTGCTTCTGATCTTTGGCAACCTTGTCCAACAGTTCGGTCATGAAGATGCCCAATGCCCCAGAAGGGGTGCGTCCCAGCCCGGCTGGCTTCCGGTCTGAATATTCTTCGGAAGTGCGCAACAAAGTTTTCGTCCGGCGCTGCATGTTGTCCCACGCGCTT
>JBAYGL010000091.1:0-13643 GCA_041666725.1 Limisphaerales bacterium | reverse complement strand
CCCATCATGATGACGCGGTGGAGGTTCGTGCCGATGCCGACGAAGCTGCGCAGGCCGACGACGGAGTGGCTGATGTGGGCGTGGCTGATGATGCAGCCATCGGAAACCAGCGCGTGGTCGATGCTCGCACCGTTGATCTTGCTGCCCGGCAGGAAGCGCGGCCGGGTGTAGATCGGCGAACTCATGTCGAAGAAGTTGAACTTCGGCAGTTCCTCGGCGCCGTCGAGATTCGCCTCGAAGAAGCTCTTGATGGTTCCGATGTCCTCCCAGTAGCCCTGATAGACATAGCTGAAGACACGGTGGGAAGAGATCGCCCCTGGAATGATGTGTTTGCCAAAATCTGTGAAGTCATTGTCGAGCAGCTTCACCATGACCGAGCGGTTGAAAACGTAGATGCCCATCGAGGCGAGGTAAAAATCCTCGTTCCCCTCGATGTCTAGGCTGTCATAGGAATCGCGGGGAATCTTGAGCGAATCGAGCACCTCGGGATCCTTCGGTTTCTCCACGAAGCGCACGATGCGGCGGTCGCTGTTGATCTGGAGGATGCCAAGCGCCTGGGCATTGTCCCTCGTGACGGGAATCGTGGCGATGGTCAGATCGGCCTGCGACTCGGCGTGTTGCGCGATGATGCGGCGGAAGTCCATCCGGTAGAGCTGGTCACCGCTCAGGATGAGGCAGTATTCCCAGTCGTGGTTGAGCAGGTGGACGAGGTTCTTGCGCACGGCATCGGCAGTGCCCTGATACCAGGACGTGCTGTGCATGGTCTGCTCGGCCGCGAGCAGTTCCACGAAGCCGCCGCTGAAATGGTCGAACTTGTAGCTCTGGCTGATGTGCCGGTGCAGCGAGGCGGTGTTGAACTGCGTGAGCAGATACACGCGCCGGTAGCCGGAGTTGATGCAGTTGGAGATCGGGATGTCCACGATCCGGTATTTACCAGCCAGCGGCACGGCCGGCTTGGAACGATCCTTGGTCAGCGGAAAGAGCCGGGTGCCCTGCCCGCCGCCCATGACGACGGCGAGGACGTTCGGAACGTGTGGTGCCATGCGACGTGGTGCGGCCATATGTGTAAATCCTTTCTTGCGATTGTGTTGTGCGAACCTTTAACCTTTTTTACAGCGCAAGCGCAAGCAACAACCCAAATCCTTCCCAATAGCTATGTGCGGCATCATCGGTTACATCGGAAAACAGCAGGCCACTCCCATCCTGATCGAGGGGCTTCGTCGCCTTGAATACCGCGGCTACGATTCCGCCGGTGTCGCCGTGCTCCAAAACCGTGAGCTCGGCATCCGCAAGAAGAAGGGCAAGATTGACGAGGGTCTGGCGAAGCTCGTGCAGGCCAGCCCGATCTACGGACAGGTCGGCATGGGCCACACGCGCTGGGCAACTCATGGCCCGCCCACGGACGAGAATTCCCACCCCCATCTCGACCAATCCGGGAAGATCGCCATCGTCCACAACGGCGTGATCGAGAACTTCGACACGTTGAAGGACCGCTTCCTCAAAACGGGCGACACCTTCAAGTCCGCGACCGACACCGAGGTTCTCGCGCATCTCATCGGCCACCATTACAAACTGCTCTCCGACGCCGGCAAGGCCGGCTGGAGCGGTGAAGGGGTCCACCCCCTCGCCCAGGCCGTGATGAACGCCCTGCGCGAGGTCATCGGCACCTACGGAATCGGCGTCATCTGCACCGACCATCCCGGGGTCATGATCGGTGCTCGCCGTGGCTCGCCGCTCATCGTCGGCGTGGGCGACGGTGAACATTTCCTGGCCAGCGACGCCAGCGCGATCGTCAGCCACACCCGCACGGTCATCTATCTGAAGGACTACGACGTCGTCACACTGTTCCCCGACCAGTTCAAGATGGACTCCCTCGGCAACGAGGTCGCCTCGTTCCAGCTCAGCAAGATCGAGTTCGACGCCGATGCGGCCGAACGCGGCACCTTCGCGCACTACATGCTCAAGGAAATCTTCGAGCAGCCCAAGACGGTCTTGAACGCCATCCGGGGACGTCTGGATGCGGATGACGGCACGGCGAAGTTCGGCGGGCTGAACATGACCACCGCCGAGCTGCGGGATGTGGATCAAATCGTCATCACCGCCTGCGGCACCAGCTGGCACGCGGCGCTGGTGGGCGAGTATTTGATCGAAGAGTTCGCCCACATCCCGGTCGAGGTCGAATACGCCTCCGAGTTCCGCTATCGCAACGCGCCCATTGAAAAGAACACCCTTGTCCTCGTCATCACCCAGTCGGGCGAGACGGCGGACACGCTTGCCGGCCTGCGCGAGTCCCGGCGGCGCGGCCACAAGGTTCTCTCCGTCTGCAACGTCGTCGGTAGCACGATTGCCCGCGAAGCGGACGGCGGCATCTACCTGCACGCCGGTCCGGAAATTGGCGTCGCGTCCACCAAGGCGTTCGTCAGCCAGGTCAGCGTGCTCACGATGTTCGCCCTGATGATGGGCCGCATCCGCATGCTCTCCAACCGGCGCGGCAGCCAGATCATCCAGGCTCTGGAGGCCATCCCCGCCCAGATCCAGCGCATCCTCGATCAGAACGAGGAGATCAAGCGCATCGCCCTCAAATATGCACACGCCGAGGACTTCTTCTTCCTGGGCCGCCAATACAACTTCCCCGTCGCCCTCGAAGGCGCGTTGAAGCTCAAGGAAATCTCCTACATCCACGCCGAGGGTTATCCGGCAGCCGAGATGAAGCACGGCCCCATCGCGATGATCGACGAGAAGACGCCGACGGTCATCCTCTGTCCGACCGACGCGCTCTACGAAAAGACCTTCAGCAACCTTGAGGAGATCAAGGCCCGCAAAGGCCCCATCATCGCGCTGGCGACCGAAGGAAATGAGAAGATCCGCGACAAGGTCCAGGACGTCATCTTCCTGCCGGCTACATGGGAACCTCTCTCTCCCCTTCTCTCGGTCATTCCGTTGCAGCTCCTCAGCTACCACATCGCCGTCGAGCGCGGCTGCGACGTGGACAAGCCCCGCAACCTCGCGAAGAGCGTGACTGTGGAGTGAGCTTGCTGAGTGCTTGGCCCAACCGCCGCCCTACAGTCCTGTCGGGTGGTCCAGAAACTCCCAGGGCACACGAAACCTCCGGGCCAGATGCGCCGCCAGCGCCTTCACCCCGAACGTCTCGGTGGCATAGTGCCCGCCGTAGAGGACGTTCAGCCCCAGCTCCTCCGCCAGCGCGAAGGTCCAGTGAGGGCCTTCGCCCGTGATGAACGTGTCCACGCCCTCGGCCGCCGCCTTCTTCAACTCGGCACCGGCGCCGCCGGTCACGATGCCGATGCGGCGACACTCCCCCGCCCCGCCGGGCAGCACCTTGGGCGTGACACCGGTGGCGAGAGAGAGACGCGTCGCCAGTTCGTTGCGACGAATCTTAGCCGTGGCCTGAAGACCGATGTGCGCGCCCTTCTCGAAGAAGAACGGCTTCAGCTTCTTGAAGCCGAGCGCGGCGGCGAGCAGCGCGTTGTTGCCCAGCTTCGGGTGCAGGTCCAGCGGCAGGTGCGAGCTGTAGATGGCGAGGTTGCTCTCGATGAGGAGGCGCTGAAGTTCCCGACGCCTGCCGGTCCATGGGACTGTGTCGCTCCAGAACAGTCCGTGATGCACGAGGAGCAGGTCCGCCTTCGCCGCGATGGCGAGCTTCACCGTGGCAAGGCTCGCGTCCACAGCCGCCGCGACGCGCGTGACGCGCCCGTCGTTCTCGACCTGCAGGCCGTTGTGCGCGCGATCCCAGTCATTGACCTCGGCGGTGCGCAGGAGTGTGTCACAGTGACGGACGATATGGGCGAGCGAGGCCGTTGCCATGCGCAAATCAAAGCACGCCGCCGGCAAAAGCTCCAGCCCGTGTAGGAGACGACGTGAGGAGTCTCTGTTCGTTTTGTTCCACATTCCGCATTGAGGTGAGACTCCTCACGTCGTCTCCTACGGGCGAGAGTTGCAATTTGCCCATCCGCTCCCCACTCTCGCCCGCGTGACAAGTCCGCTCGCCCTGCTCCTCTACGAACGCCTGCTTCCCGGCAGCGCGCTGGGCAACAGGCTGCGCGACCAGGGCTACCGCATCCAGCACGTCCCCGACGCCGCGAGCCTTGTCAGCACCGCCGAACAAAACGGGCCGCTGATCGTCTTCGTAGACCTGGAGTTGAAAAACGCCGACGCCTGCGCGGCCATCCAGTCCCTCAAGGCGAACGAACCGACCGCGCACCTGCCCATCCTTGCCTACAGCAATCCGCGAAACGAAAAGCTGCAGGCCGCCGCGCTCGCCGCCGGCGCGACACTCATCGCCAGCGACGAAGCCATTCTCGCGCAACTCTCCGCAATGCTCGACCAGGCGATGTCGGTGGAGTGAGCACGAAGTTGAGAGTTGAGAGTTGATTGCTCCGCACGCCCTCGGCCACGCTTCCGCCACTGATTACTGAACACTGAACACTGATTACTTTCCCAGTTATGCCCATCCCCTCCATCAAGCTCACCCAAGGCATCCACGTCCTGCATCTCTTCTTCCGCGTTGACCGCGTCCGCTGGGCCGCGCTGCCCGCCGGCGAATCCGCCGCAACCCGCGACCGGCTTGATGCGCTCGCGAAGAAGTATCCCGGGGCCGCCGTGCCGCGCGTGGCGACTTACGCCGGAGTCGGCGGCAAGGCGGACGTCGGCTTCATGATTTACGCGGCCGAGCTGCAGCAGCTCAGTGCGATGCAGCGCGAGGTCGAGCTGGCCTTCCCCGCCGGGACCTTGCAGCCGGTTTACTCCTATCTCAGCGTCACCGAGCTGCCGGAATACGTCACGACGGACGACGACTTGAAGCGGATGATCCAGCACGGCGAGCGCAAGCTCCAGCCCGGCACGCCGGAGTTCGACGAGGCCTTCGCCGCCGCCAAGAAGCGCAACGACGAATACAAACACTACCGGCTCAACCCCGAGATGGAGGACTGGGAAATCATGTGCTTCTACGGCATGAGCAAGAAGCGCGACCTCGCCGACAACTGGTATATGCTCGACTTCGACGCGCGCAAAAAGCTCATGGGCAGTCATGCCAAGACCGGCCGCAAGTTCGCCGGGCGCATCTCACAGCTCATCACCGGCTCCACCGGCCTGGACGAGTATGAATGGGGCGTCACGCTGATCGCGCACAACCTTGATGCCGTGAAGGAAATCATCTACGAGATGCGCTTCGACGAGGTCAGCGCGCGCTACGGCGAGTTCGGCCCCTTCTACATCAACCTGCGGCTCCAGCCGGCGGACTTGTGGGAGCATTTGAAGCTGTGACCCGTAGCCGCCGACGTGAGGAGGCGGAACATAACCAAGCCAGACAGAACAATCTTCCGCGACACGGTTGTTATCGGGCCGGTGCTTTGGGGGCCACCGCTGTTGGCCTTTGGCTGATTCACTTATTGGCAATTCACGGCCGCCGACTACGAGATATCGATCTTCGTCCGCACGGGGATTGACGTGAAGAACCCCGCCGGCAATCCTCATGCGTTGCTTTTAGGATTGATGCACGTAACCACCTCAGAACAATCAGACCCTATGCGCAATTTCATCCCGGTAATTTCTACCCTGATCGTTCTTTTATTGAACGGTTGCGCGTCCTACTCCCAGGCTGTCATCGCCAAGCCACACAATGAAGTTGCGAGCAAGCTTCAGCGGCATTTCACCTCAGGGTATCCCGGGGTTTTCAACGAGATTTACGATTTGGAGCAGACCCTGAACAGAAAGGTTGCACGGTTTCACTTTTTGGAAGACCGCCGCAAAGCTGGTGGAATCAATACGCAAGTGTTCGCATTGCCTATTGAGGGTGGCAAAACGCGGATTTTAGTTCGCACTGTCGACATCAAACCCAAGTTGCCCGGCTGGTCGGAAACGATCCGGAAGCCTGACCTTGAGGCCAGGTGGCTGGATCGGATCAAGGAGCTGTTCGCGCCGGATGCACGCTGATTCGAGTTTGCCGTTGAACTCAGGCTCAACAGATAGCCATGCAGAAGCTGTGCGTGGAATATCAGCTTGGGACTGAATGAATGAAACAAGCCGTTGCAGAACTGACCTGAGAAGATATGCTGCCGCCATGAAGTCTTGCACCGTCACCGAAGCCACCACGCAGCTTGACCGGCTGTTCGAGGCCGCGCTTGCCGGTGAGGTGGTGCTGCTGACCAAGGGAACCAAGCATGTGGTGCTGCGCCGCCCCGAAGTCGAGCCGGTGCCCATCCGTCCACTCGGATATTTCTCCGACTGCTACTCCCCTGAGGAAGCCGCCGAGTCGAACCGCCTCGCCAGCGCGTCGCCAATGACGCTCGTTGACTGACCCATCCGTGCAACAGTGGGACATTTTCCTGTTTCCGTTTGCTGATGCCGGCCCGCATCCGGCGGTCATCCTGTCGTCCGATGAGCGCTGCTCAAACCCAGACCTCTCCCATGTCAACGCGCTGATTTGCACATCGGTCCGTGTGACACGTCCACTGAAGAAGCACGAAATGATGCTGGACGCTGCCGACGGACTGGATTGGGAGACCGCCGTGCGCTGTGACATCATTCATTTGCTGCCCAAGGCATCCTTCGGTGCTGCACGCGGCAAGGTAAGTCCAGCCCGTCAGGTCGTAATAGCCCGAAAAATCGCCGAGTGCTTGCGCCTGCGCTGGTAATTCATGTCCGCGCCTGTCACAAGCCTCTACCTCCACGTCCCCTTCTGCGCGCACAAGTGCGAGTATTGCGCGTTTTACTCCGCCGTGCCGAAAGAAGACCTGGTCAGCCGCTACGTCAGCGCGCTGGTGCGGGAGCTGGAGCTGGTCGCGCCTGAGCTAAAGCCGCGCACGGTCTTCTTCGGCGGCGGCACCCCCTCGTTGCTGAACCTCAAGCAGTGGGAGCAAATTCTGAAAGCCTTCGAACGCCTCGGCCTGCTCGGCGCGGAGGAATGGACCGTCGAGTGCAACCCCGCCACCGTCTCCGCTGACAAGGCCAAGCTCCTCCGCGACTTCGGCGTGAACCGCATTTCGATGGGCGTGCAATCGCTCGATGAACGGCTGCTGGAACGGCTCGGGCGCATCCACAGCCGCGGGCAGGTCTTCAAATCCTTCGACACGTTGCGCGCCGCCGGCTTCTCGAACATCAACGTGGACCTCATGTTCGCCATTCCCACGCAGACGATGGACCTGTGGCAGGGCACGCTGCGGGACGCCCTCGCCCTGGGCAGCGAACATCTCTCCTGCTACGAAGTCATCTACGAGGACGACACGCCGCTGTTCCACCAGCTTAAAGCCGGCGAGTTCGACGTGGACGAGGAACTCACCGAGGCGATGTATGAGGAACTCGTCGCCACGTCCGGGGCGAATGGCTTCCATCAATACGAAGTCGCCAACTTTGCCCGTGACCAACGAACGCCAGGGGCATCTTCTCCCTCGCCCCTCGGAGGGGAGAGGGCCGGGGTGAGGGGTGAATCCAGCAACCAACATCCCCCATCCCCCATTCCCTCCTTGGCCTGCCGACACAACGTGAACTACTGGCGCGGCGGCCAGTTCCACGCGCTTGGCCCGAGCGCCTCCGGCTACGTGCGCGGCGTGCGGACCAAGAACTGGTCCAGCACCCAGCTCTACTGCGAGCAACTGGAGAAGGGCGTCCGCGCCATCGAATCGCGCGAAGAGCTGCCGCCCCTCGCCCGTGCCGGCGAGATCGCCGCGTTCGGTTTGCGCATGAACGTCGGTTGGGGCTTCGACGAGTTCCGCAGCATCACCGACTTCGACCTGCGTGAACAATGGGACGCCGACATGGACACTCTGGTTGCCGAAGGCTTTGCCATCCGCACCGCTGACCGCTTTCAACCCACTCCACGCGGCCTGCGATTCGCCGATCACGCGGCGGAGAAGTTCCTCCGCTCCGAGCGGCCGTCACCTCTCGCGTAACCATTTGGCCTGCGCCCTCCTCTTTGTCTCCGTCATGGCGCGTGGCTGAATAGCATGGATGCAGCCTGCGTCCGCAACACGCGCCGGATTTTGAGTTCGCCAAACCGCGGCGTGTGACGTGGAATGGCCGGGTTCCCGGTGCCTGCAACCGTCAGCTGAAAGGTTCAAACGATGATGACTACTGAAACGTCCGCGACTCTCGAGGGAGAGCGGGATTTGCAGGCGCTGGAAAAACTCAAGACCGCCAGCGGTGCCATCAAGCGCGAGCTCGCCAAGGTCATTGTCGGCCAGGAGGACGTCGTCGAGGAGGCGCTCATCGCCATCTTCACGCGCAGCCACGCGCTGCTGGTCGGCGTGCCGGGCCTCGCCAAGACGCTGCTTGTCTCCTCACTGGCGCAGACTCTCCATCTGGGCTTCAAACGCATCCAGTTCACGCCCGACCTGATGCCGAGTGACATCACCGGCACCGAGGTCATCCAGCAGGACCAGACCACCGGCGAGCGCGGGTTCCGCTTCCTCAAGGGGCCCATCTTCTCGAACATTATCCTCGCCGACGAAATCAACCGCACGCCGCCCAAGACGCAGGCCGCGATGCTTGAGGCGATGCAGGAGCGCAAAGTCACCGTGGCTGGCGTGGACCATGTGCTGCCCAACCCGTTCTTCGTCCTCGCCACGCAAAATCCGATTGAGCAGGAAGGCACTTACCCGCTGCCCGAGGCCCAGCTCGACCGCTTCATGTTCATGATCACCGTGGATTACCCCAGCACGGCGGAAGAGCTCCAAATCATGAAGATGGCCACCGGCGCGCCGATGGAGAAGCCGCAGGCCGTCCTCACCGAACAGGACATTCTCGAACTCCAGGCCACAGTCCGCCGGATGCCCGTGGCCGAGCATGTCTATCAATACGCCGAGCGCATCGTCCGCGTGACGCGCATCAAAACCCCGGAGGCGAACGACTACTGCAAGAAGTTCCTCTCGTGGGGCGCCGGTCCGCGCGCGAGCCTGAACCTCATCCTCGCCGCGAAAGCCCGTGCGATGCTTCGCGGCCAGTTTCATGTGAGCTGCGATGACGTGGCCGCCGTGGCTCCTCCCATCCTGCGCCACCGCATCATCCCGAACTTCGCCGCCCAGAGCGAGGGCATCACCCCCGATGACGTGGTGAAGAGAATTCTCGAAGCGATTCCGAAGGACCAGAAAGTTGGTTGAAATGTCGAAGCACGAATGTCGAATGACGAAGTCCGCGCCTAGCCGCCGCTGCCTTCACTCCGTTCCGCGTTCCACGTTCCGCGTTCCACGTTCCCGCTGATGGACGCCGCCACCCTCGCCACGCTGCTCGACCCCGTTGCGATTTCCCGCGCCGAGACGCTCGGGATGCACGCGCGTTACCTCGTCGAGGGCTACATGGCCGGCGAGCACAAGTCGCCTTACCACGGCTTCGCCATCGAGTTCGCCCAGCACCGCGAATACTCGCCCGGTGACGACCTTCGCTACCTCGACTGGAAAGTCCTCGGCCGAACGGACCGCTACTACATCAAGCAGTTCGAGCAGGAGACGAACTACGTCGCGCACATCCTCCTCGACGGTTCGGAGTCCATGAAATACGGCTCCGGCGGCTACACCAAGCTCGCCTATGGCAAGATGCTCGCCGCCTGTCTGAGCTACCTCATCCTGCATCAGCGCGACGCCGTGGCGCTGAACGTCTTCGACACCGAGTCCCGCGAGTATGTGCCGCGCAGCAACAGTCACTCGATGATTCACAAGGTGCTTGCCACGCTCGCCGCCTTCGAACCGTCGCGCCAGACGAACATCGCCGCCATCCTCCACGACATGGCCCGGCAAATTCACCAGCGCGGCATCATCGTCATCATCAGCGACCTCTTCGACGACGAGGAGAAAATCCTCGAAGGCATCCAGCACCTGCGCTTCGGCGGCAGCGAAGTCGTCGTGTTCCATCTGCTCGACCCGGCGGAGCTGGAGTTCAAATTCACCGGCCTCGTTGAATTTGTCGGCCTCGAAGCCATCCCAAACATCCTCATCCGTCCGCAGGAAATTCGCGCCAGCTATCTCGCCGAGATCGAGCGCTTCCGGTCCACCCTGCGCCGGGGCTGCGAGAGGAACCACGTCCACTTTGTCCCGGTGAACACGGCCCAGCCCTTGCATGAAGTGCTGTCGGGCTACCTCGCGTTCCGTTTGAAGACTTCGGTCAAGTGACGCCATGCCTTCTCTTGATCTTAATCCTGATTTTAATCCTGATCTTCCATCCCGGGTCAGAGTGGCAAACGTATTAAGATTAGGAGCAGGAGCTGGAGGAAAGGATTCGAGATGAGCTTCCTCAACCCTTTCATGCTGTTCGGCGTCAGCGCGATCGCCGTGCCCATCATCATCTACCTGCTCAACCGACGTCGCTTCCAGCGCGTCGTTTGGGCGGCCATGCGGTTCGTCAAAGTTTCCGCGGAGAAGAACCGGCGGCGGATGCTCGTCGAGGACATGATTCTCCTCGCCCTGCGCTGTCTCATGCTGGCGCTGCTCGCGGTCGCGGTCGCTCGCCCGGCGACGCGCTCCACCACGCACGATGTCTTCGGCCAGTCGAAGGTCACCGCCGTCATCATCCTCGACAACTCGGCGAGCATGGGCGTGTCTGATGGCGTCCAGACGCGCTTCGACAAGGCCCGCAAAATCGCCGAGCAGGCCGTGGACGCGCTCCCCTCCGGCTCGGCCGCAGCCGTGATACTTGCCTCCGACATCGCCAGGGAAGTCATCAGGGAGCCGACGCACGACCTCAACCTTGCCCGCAAGACCGTCCGCGAAGCCCCGCTCTCCGACCGCGCCACGGACCTCTTTCCATCGATTGAGAAAGCGCTCGAAACCCTCAAGGACCGCTCCGCCATTCGCAAAGAGGTTTACCTCATCACTGACGGCCAGCTCGCCGGCTGGCGACAGATCAGCGACATCCAGAAGGCATTGAAGCAGGCGAAGGAGCAGACGGGCGAACGGCAGATTGCCACCCATCTCGTGCTGGTTGGCGACACCGAGGACCGCAACCTCGGTGTCAGCGGGCTTGTCCTCAGCGGCGGCCTGGCTCCGTTAAACCGGCCGCTGCGCTTCGAGGCGCAGGTCGCGAACTACGGCAGGGAGGAGGCCAGGGACGTTCGCGTTTCGCTCCTGGTGGATGGCGCGTCTGCCGATGATGTCACCATCCCCAACATCCCGCCCGGCGGCACCCGCAGCGTTCCGCTGAACACGCGCTTCAAGACCGAAGGCTGGCACAGCATCACCGCGCGCATTCCGGCTGACCGCTTTCCCGGCGACGACGCTCGCACTCTCGCCGTCCGCGCCATCCGCGAGGTTCGCGTGCTGATGGTGGACGGCGAGCCGGGAACCGAGCCGCGCGAAGCCGAGACGTTCTTCCTCGGCCACGCGCTCGTGCCCGTGCCTGTCGACGAAGCCGAGCAATACTACGTCAAGACCTCCACCATCGTCCCATCTGACATGGGCGGGACCCGCTTCGACGATTTCGACGCAGTGGTGCTCGCGAACGTCCCCGACTTCTCCACCGACACAGCAGCTGCGCTCGAGAACTTCGTGAAGCGCGGTGGCGGCCTGCTCATCTTCCCCGGAGCCAGGATCAACGCCGCCTTCTACAACTCTCAACTCGCCACCGCCCGCAAACTGCTGCCCGCCACCTTCGGAGAGCCCCACGGCGACGCGAATCAGGAGGAGAAATATTTCACCTTCCAGACCAAGGACTACGACCATCCCATCGTTGCGCTGTGGAATGACGGCAGCGCCGGGACACTCGCCTCGGCGCACTTCTTTCGGGCGTTTGAACTCAATCTCCTTTCCGCGCCCCAGGATGAAACCGGTGGGAAGTCTCACACCGCCTTCAATCTCGCCGCGCCTAAATCCATCCTTCGCTTCAGCGACGGCTCGATTGCAATGGCCGAACGTGCGCTGGGCCTGGGCCGCGTCGTGATGTTCGCCAGCACGGCGGACACGGCTTGGAACGATCTCGCCGTCCGTCCGGCCTTTGTTCCCCTGCTCCACCGCACGCTTGGCACGCTCATCCAACGGCACGACGACGGCGCGAACATCCGCGTCGGCGCGCAGTTCACCCGCCGGTTGACCGCTGACATGCTGCACAAGGATGCAGTCGTGACGGCTCCCGGAGCCGCGTCAGGCACACGCGACCTGCGCCGTATTGAGCTGGTCAACGGCACGCCTGTCCTCAGCTACGACGCCACCGACAGGGCGGGTATCTACGAGGTTTCCATTGCCGACCCGCCGACCGTCATCAAGTTCGCGACCCAGCCCGACCCGTCCGAATCCAATCTCAGTGAACTTCCCGAGGATGAAGTGACCGCGCTTGCGCAGGTCGCCGCCGTGCAGAGATGGAGCCCGGCCCTGAACCTGCGCGAATGGGTTGAGAAAGCCCGCGTCGGCGCTGAGTATTGGCTGCCGATTCTGATTCTCGTCCTGGCCCTGGCCGCACTGGAGACATTCCTCGCCCAATACTTCAGCCGCGCGAAGTGAAACCACGAATGGACACGAATAGACACGAATCGGACGGGAAAGCCGCACGCGCTTTGGAGTGCGGTGACTCGTCACCGCTTTCGTCTCTTGGCCGACTCGTCGGCCAAGCAGAGCCGCGCGGAAGCGGCTCGTCGGCCACCCGACGCATCCAGCACTTCGACGGCGACAAGTCGCCTGCGGAAAGCGGTGACAAGTCACCGCACTCCAAAGTTCGCCGGTTCGTTGCCTCAATTTTCGCGTCCATTCGCGTGTTTCGCGGGCACTTCATTCGTGTCCATTCGTGTCCATTCGTGGTTCACCCCGCATGACCGACCTGATTCTCAAACTCCTCGGTGCCCGCCTGGAGGCTGCTGGCGACCTTGCGTCCGTCCGGCTCGCCTTGCAGGGCGGCGTCGGGATCGGGTGGGTCGTGCTGCTGGCGCTGGCCCTGGGTGCGTTGGGGGTCTGGACATATCGTCAATGGCCTCCGTCCACCACTCCCGCGAGGCGCTGGCTGCTGACCGGTCTGCGCGTCGCGTTCCTGATGTTGCTCACGCTCCTTTTGCTGCGTCCCGTGCTCATGTTCACCGTCGAGGGCAGCGTCCGCCGCACCCTGCTGCTGCTCGTGGACGGATCGGCCTCGATGCAAATCAAGGATCCGCGCGTGAACGCTGACGACCTGAAGCGCGCCGCCCTCGTCAAAGGCCTCTCTGACCCGACCAAGGGCCTCACGCAGCAGCCGCAGACCGGGCGCCTCCGCGAAATCGAAGCCATCGCACGCATCGACTTGCTCAAGAGCGGGCTCAGGAACGAAAAGCTCGATCTGCTGCCCCGGCTGGACTTCGACTTCGATCTCATACCCTTCAGCTTCGGCACTGACGTGAGCGCCCTGCCGCGCGGCAAGAGCGAGGTTGCTGACGAAGGCCCGCAGACGACGAAGGCCCGTCGCAAGGCGAAAGTCTCCCAATTTGAGTGGGTGGAGAAACTTGAAGCCAGCTCCGCCACAACACCCATCGGCGACGCGCTTCGCAAGGTCGTCGAGCTCAAGCGCGGCCAGCCGCTCGCGGGTGTCGTGCTCATCACCGACGGCGGCCAGAACTCCGGCAGCTCTCCGCGTGAAGTCGCCGCCCAGCTCAAGCAGGAAGGCGTGCCGCTCTACGTCTGGGGCGTCGGCATCACCAGTCCGCGCGACATCATCGTTGCGAATCTTTTCGCGCCCGAGGTCAGCTT
>JBAYGL010000090.1:0-13646 GCA_041666725.1 Limisphaerales bacterium | reverse complement strand
GAGCCACCAGTTCGTGCGCAGCGGGCCCTTCCGCTGGATGCGGCACCCGACGTATTTCTCGATGATTCTGGAACTGCTTTCAGCGGCGTTCATCCTGCAGGCGCCCGCGACGCTCATGATCGTGATGTTGTTTTTCGTCCTCGCGATGGTCGAACGCGTGCGGCTGGAGGAGACGGCGCTGGTGGAAAAGTTCGGTGACGATTACCGCGCCTACCAGCAAAGCACCCCGGCGGTGATTCCATGGAAGGGGCCGCAAGGATGACGGGCGGGATCTCCTGTTTATGATGCGCGATCTTCCCCAGCGGCGTGTCGTCATCACCGGCCTGGGCGTCGTCGCGCCAAACGGCTGCGACCTCGGCACGTTCTGGGACAGCGTGCGCAACGGCAGGAGCGCGGCGGGCCCGGTGACGCGTTTCGATGTCAGCGAGCTCCCGAACAAGATCGCATGCGAGGTCCGTGACTTCGATGCCAGCCGCTTCATGGACGCGAAGAAGGCCCGGCGCTTCGAGGTCTCCATCCGCTACGGCATCGCGGCGGCGCGCATGGCGGCGGCGGATGCGGGCGTGGACTTCGCGAAGCTCGATCCGGACCGGGCGGGCATCATCGAAGGCACGACCGTCAGCGGCATGGAAAGCTCCTTCAAGGGGCAGACCACGTTCGAACAGCGCGGCTTCAAGCACATGAGCCCCTTCACTCTCATCAACGCCTACTGCGGCGGGGGGAGCGGGGAAATCGCGCTCGAACTCGGCATCAAGGGGCACGCCATTTCCCTCAGCACCGGCAGCGCGTCGGGCAACGATGCCGTTGGCCACGCCTTCGACCTCATCCAGCGCGACGACGCGGACATCTTTGTGGCCGGCGGCGCGGAGTCACCCATCCTCGCGCCGCTCTGGGGCGCGTTCTGCCTGACCAAGGTGATGAGCGCGCGCAACGAGGAGCCAAAGACTTCGATGCGCCCCTTCGACAAGTCACGCGACGGCTTCCTGCTCGGCGAAGGCGCGGCGTTTCTCGTGCTGGAGGAACTGGCGCACGCGCTGGGACGCGGGGCCAGGATTTACGCGGAAGTCGGCGGGCACGGGCGCAATTGCGAGGCCTACCACTCCGTCGCGCCGCACCCGGAAGGCACCGGCATGCACCGCGCGATGGAGAAGGCGCTGCGCCGGGCGCGCATGGACGTGACGCAGATCGACTACATCAACGCGCACGCCACCGCCACCGAGGCCAACGACGTGGTCGAAACCAAGGCCATCAAGAAGCTCTTCGGCGAACACGCGCACCGCGTGGCCGTCAGCGGCACAAAACCCGTGACCGGCCATCTGCTCGGCGCCGCGGGCGCGGTCGAATCCGTCATCACCACGCTGGCCATCCATCACCGCGAGATTCCGCCCACGGCAAACCATTCCTCGGCCGCCCCCGGCTGCGATCTCGACTACGTGCCCCTCCATGCACGGCCCTATCCGGTTCGCGCCGCGATGAACCTGAACGTCGGCTTCGGCGGCAAGAATTCGTGCCTCGTGTTCAAGGAGTATCTGCGCGCATGAGTTTCGCCGAGCTCATCCCCCTGACCGCCGCCGTCACGAACTTTGCGCTGACGCTGTTTGTGCTGACACGCGACCTGCGCTCGACGCTGAACCGCGTTTACCTCCTCTGGGGCCTGTCGATCACGGTCTGGAACCTCGGCACGTTTTTCATGTTCAACGTGGAAAACGAATCCTCCGCGCGCTTCTGGTCGGTGTTCCTGGATTACGGCGTGATTTTCCTGCCCATCAGCCTGTTCCATCTGAGCATCCTGATCGCACAAGTGAAGCTCCCGCGCTGGCTGCCGGTGCTCTACGGCTGGTTTGGGCTGCTCGCGCTGACAAATGTTTTCGGCTACTTCACCTCTGGCGTCCGCTATCTCGCCAACGCCTACTACTACTCGGTCGCCGGGCCGGGATTCTGGGCCTTCATGGTGAGTTACGTCGTGGTCACCACCTCGACGATCGTCATCCTTTACCGCCGGCTCGGCACCCTTCAGCGCCTCCATCAAGCGAGGGTGAAGGCCCTGCTCTGGGCCAACGGCATCCTCATCGGCTTCGGTTGGAACGACATTCTCCCCATCCTCGGCTTCGACACGTATCCGTTCACCAGGGTCGCCATCTTTCCGTTCGGCAGCGCGGCGGCGATATTCTACGGCATCATCGTGGGCTACAGCGTGCTTCAGCACCACCTGCTGGACATCCACGTCACCCTTGGCAAGGCCGCCGCGCACGCGGTCCGGCTGCTGTTTCTGTTCCTGATCGGCCTGATGCTGCTGCTGCTGCTGAATGTCTTCCGTCCCGAATTCACTCCCTTCACGTTTTTCAGCTCGCTGGGCGTGCTGCTCGTGAGCGCCACCGTCGCCTCGATCTTCTTCCCGCGCCTCTTTGGCAAGGGCGACGAGTCCCTCGAACAACGCATCCTCAGCGACCGCTACGGCGACCGCTTCGAGTATCACGACAAGGTCCGCTCCTTCCTGCAGGAGGTGCAGTTTTACAACAACGCCGACCTCCTGCTGAACGACCTGGACTCGCTCTTCGTGAAGACCATCCGCGTGCGCAACTACCAGATCATCCTGCTGGACGAATCCACGCACGTCTTCACCGTCTTCCGAAGCCACCCGAAGGCGCCGACGGTGCAGCTCCCCGAACTCCGCGCCGACTCGCCCATCTTCCAGATTTTCCAGAACACCACCGCCAGCTACCTCGCCTTCAATCTCGCCTACATCATGCCCGGCGAGACGGAGATGGAGCGCGAGGCGCGGCAGCTGCTCAAGCGGTTCGAGCCGGAGTTTTGTTTTCCGTTCTTCAGCGGCGACGAGCCCTTCGGCCTGCTGCTCATCGGCGAGAAGGCCAGCGGCACGCCCTACACACCCAACGACCTCGCCCTGCTCACCCGCCTCGTCAAAAACCTCAGCCTCATCCTCAACCAGATCCGCCTCAAGAAACAGGTCCTGCTCGCGGAGGAACTGGAGCTGCTGGGCCGCATGTCGCGCGGGATGGCGCACGACTTGAACAACCTGCTCACGCCGGTTTCCACGTTCCTGCAGATGACCCAGGTCCAGGTCAACGGCAACACCGACGGCGCGAACGAACTTCTCCCCACCTGCCTTCGCAACGTCGGCACCATCCAGGCCTACGTGAAGGATGCCTTGTTCTTCTCGCAGAACCACACCGTTCAGATTGCACCCGCGCCGCTGGACCAGCTCATCCACAGGGTTGTCGATCTCGCCGGGACCAAGCTCAAACGCCGGCAGGTGCATGTCGATCTCCCCGCGTATCCGGCCACCATCGTCGAGATGGACTCCGTGCTGATCCAGCGCTGCCTCGGCAACATCCTGTCCAACGCCATTGATGCCTCGCCCGCCGGCGGGGCCGTGCGAATCGAACTGCAACGCCTCGCCACCACCGAGGCGGGGCGGGAATGGGTGCGGCTGAGGGTCATTGACCACGGTGAGGGCATCAGCCGGGAGAACCTGCAGCGGTTGACCTCCGCCTACTTCACCACCAAGGACTCCGGTGACGAGAACCGCGGCTTCGGCCTTGGCCTGGCGATTTGCCGGAAAATTGTCCACCAGCACGTGGGCAACCTGAACATCTCCAGCGAGGAGAAGAAGGGCACCACCGTCACCGTGGACCTGCCGGTTCGCCACGCACAACCCGCCCCGCCTCAGTCCCTCACGCTGGAGGAGGCGTCATGAAAACCCTTCTGGTCATCGCCCGGCACCCGGGGCTCGCCGAGGCCGTGCGCGCCGTGCTGGATGCGGGGATGTTTCGCGTGCTGCACCACGCCGAGGCATGGGCCGCCGAGCCGCTCTTCAGCCAGGGCACGGTGGACGCCGTCCTCCTGGACGCAGAGCTGACTGATGTGCGGCCCATCCGCACCATCGAGCATCTTCGTCGGGCGATGCCCGACTGCCCGGTCATCCTTTACGCCTCGGCCAGCCAGTGGGAGTGGGAGGAGGAAGCCTACCTGCTCGGCGTGGACTACATCCTCACCAAACCCGTCCGCGCCCGCCTGCTGACCTCGCTGCTGGAGCGCAGCTGGCAGAAGGGGAAAGGCCGGACGAACGCGGTGCAATCTGTCTCCTCCTCCGCCACCACCGACGCCCCCGCGCCCGCACGCAAGCCCGACCCCGCGCTGGGCGCGCTCCGGGACTTCTCCGGCATCCTCACGCACAGCCTTCACACGGATGCCCTGCTCCGCGAGTTTCTCCAGCTCCTCCGCGAGATCCTCGGCGTCAACCGCGCCGCCATTTTCCTGCGCGCACCGGCGGCCTCGCAGTCGCCGCCTGGCCTGTCCACGCCTTCGTTTGGTGTCCCGCCTTTAGGCGGTCCTAGACGTGCGGAACACCCTGAAGGGTGGACACCGAACGCGCCCCTGCGCGCCGCCTGCGCGCTCGGCCTCGCGCCACAGCTCCTGAGCCACTTCACGCTCTCCTTCAAGGGCGGCATCGGCGCGCACCTCCAGCGGCACGCACGCATCCTCCGCCGGGGCAGCGCCGAGGCCGCGGGCGATCCTGACATCGCGCGCGAGTTCGAACTGCTCGGCACGCAGGTCGCCATCCCCATCTTTGACCGCGAGTCGCTGCTGGGCATCGCCGTCTTCGACGGCCGCCTCACCGGCGAATTTTTCGGCAGCGAGGAACTCTCCCTCGTGTTCCACCTGCTGGAGGAACTCGGGCTCGCCATCCGCAACACCTGGCTGCACGACGCGCTCGCCGGCCAGCACGGCATGATGACCGACACGCTCGACCAGCTCGGCAGCGCCGTCATCGTCGTTGCCCGTGACCTGAGCATCCTTCAGGCGAACCACACTGCGCGGGGCCTCTTCCGACGCGGCGGGGCCGCCAGCACCTTCACCTTCTCCGACCTTCCCCAGGCGCTTGGCAGCAAGGTGTTCGAGGCCCTGGAAACCGGCTCCGCCCCGCCGCCCGCCCGGTGCCGGCTCCCCGGCACCGGCGACGCCAGCTTCCGCACCGTCCTCAAACCCTTCCAGCGCCAGGGCACGACCGCCCCCGAGGCCGTGCTGCTGCTGCTGGATGACGTGACCCATGCGGACCGGGCGCAGCAGATGGAAATCGAAGCCGCCAACCTGCGGCTCGTCCGCAAGATGGCCGAGCAGCTCGCACATGAAATCGGCAATTCACTCGTGCCCATCTCCACCAGCCAGCAGCTTTTGAAGGCAGGCGCCGATGATCCCGCCACACGCAACGAGGTCATCGGCATCATGGGAGACAGCGTGCGCCGCATCAGCCGGCTCGCCCGCCAGATGCAGTTTCTGGCACGCGACGGGTTGCGCCGGATGGAAAACGTGCCCCTGGCGCAGTTGATCGAAGAAGCCTTCAAGGAAGCCCACGCGGAAAACCCGCGCGCCTCCGCGCGCCTCCAATACGAAAGCGGCGGCCAGCAGCTCACCCTCACCGCCGAGCGCGCCGGCATCCGGCACGCACTCGCCGAAATCCTCCTCAACGCCCTCCAGGCCACGCCGGACGACCAGGCGGTCGAGGTTTTGTCCTCCGCGGAAATCCAGCCCGACGGCTCGCGGTGGGTGCGGATCGACGTGCGGGATGCGGGCGGCGGCTTCGACACCGAGAGCGCGGCCCATGCCACCGATCCGTTTTACTCCACGCGCACCGTCGGCCTGGGCCTGGGCCTGACCGTGACGCGAAGGATCGTCGAATTGCACAACGGCCGGCTCGACGTGCGCCACACGGCTCCGGGATCGCCCAGCACCGTGAGCATCTCGCTGCCTGCCGACTGCGGGGCCGGACCGGAAGCGATCCCGGAATGAGCCGGGGCGGGCGGGCGGATTGCGGCTTTGATTCCGCGCAAATGGAAGCATTTGAAATTGGACAACCACCCGGACGAGGACCATCCTCCGGCACACGACAATGAGCGCCGACCCCGGCAATCCGAATCACGATCTGGAGGCCCTCAAGGCACAAGTCCAGGCGCTGAATGAAAACGAGCGCCGGCTCATGGACATGGTGAAGGTTTACGCCGGCCTGCTCATCGGCATGGCGGCCCTCCTGGTGGTCTTCTCCTGGTTCGCGAGCCACAAGTCCTACGAGCAGGACAAGCTCACCATTCAGAAGGCGCTCGAAACCGCGAACGAGCAGCGCTACGCCGCCTTCAACCGCGAACTGGACGGCACCCTGAACACCCGCCTCGCCGCGCGCGAGCAGGCCATGGACCGCAAGATCGCGGAACTGTCGCAATCCCTGCGGGCGCAGGCGGCTTCCCTCGGCGGGATTTCCAGCAACTCGCTGGCGCAGCAAAGCGAGGAGGTCAACAGGAAGATTCTGCTGATGACGGAGCTGGTCGAAAACCGCAACGCGCACCCCTTCGGCCTCCTTTACTTCGACTACGCCATCCGCGCGGCCAACGCCAAGAACTTCCCCGTCGCCACCGAGCATTTCCTCGCCGCCGCCGTCGCCTTCGCCCGGTCCCGCGATGAGTCCAACCTGAACATCTGCCTCGCGCGGATCACCCAGCTGGGCTTTCCCAACATGCGCGCAGATGACTTCGCGGCCAGGCCCCTGCTGGAGGAAAAATACAACCAGCTCAACGACACCCTCGACAAGGGCAACGTCAACGGCAAATACACCGTGGCCCTGGGCGACCTGCGCCGGGAGTTCAACGAAGCGAAGAAGCGGACGAAGCCAAGGTAGCGCGATGCGCCGCCTACCTGCGGTTGCAGCCGGCCATCATGCAGTCGAGATACGCGATCAGCCCCGCCTTCATGTCCTTGCGCGGGACGATGGCGTCAACCAGACCGTGATCGAGAAGGAACTCGGCCGTCTGAAATCCTGGAGGCAGTTCGGCCTGCGTGGTGTCTTTGATGACCCGCGGGCCGGCAAAACCGATCATCGCGCCCGGCTCGGCGATGATGAGATCGCCAAGGCTCGCGTAGCTGGCCATGACCCCGGCGGTCGTCGGATGCGTCAGAACGCTGATGTAAGGAAGCTTGTTCCTGGCGTGATAGGCAAGTGCGGCGCTGGTCTTGGCCATCTGCATGAGGCTGAACATGCCCTCATACATGCGCGCGCCACCGCTGGTGGAAATGATGACGACGGGCAGCCCCTTGTCCGTCCCGGCCTCGATCAGCCTCGTGAGCTTCTCACCCACCACCGAGCCCATCGAGCCGCCGAGAAAGCTGAAATCCATCACGCCCAGGGCCACCCGCTGCGTGCCAACCGTGCCGATGCCGGTGATGACCGCGTCCTTGAGGCCGGTGTTTTTCCGGTAGGCTTCGAGTTTTGAAGTGTAAGTGGCGACGCCGGTGAACTTGAGCACGTCCACGCTGGTCATGCCCGCATCCATCTCCTCGAACGAACACGTCTCCACCAGTGCGTTGATGCGCTCGCGCGAACCGATGGCGAAGTGGTGGCTGCACTTGGCGCAGACCTTGAGGTTCGCATCCAGCTCCTTGTCGTAGAGCATGGTGGCGCACTTGGGACACTTGGTCCAAAGCCCCTCCGGGATGTCGCGCTTGCGGGACTTCCCGCTGGCCAGCTTGGGTTTCTTGAAGAAGGATGTTTCCGTGGAATACTCCGGCGGAGTCACGGCGGCGGGCACCGCCTCGACATCCTGCAATTTGCGGGTCAAAGAAGTGTTGGCCATAAACTTACGCCCGCTCGGTCACCAGCATCGAAAACACGGGGCGGATACTGTCAACTTTGCTACCGGCTTCAAAGAAAATTCTCCACCGCTTTTGACCGGGGGGCGAGCCGCGGGACGCGCTTTTCCACGGGCGTGATTAAATCGCGGTGAGCACGGGCAGGTGCCGGTGATTTTCAAATTTTCCCCTGCGCGGCGGCAGTCTGCACCTCGCGATAGGTGTGCAGGAAGAGGTCGTTGTCTCCGATGGTCTTCTGGATGATCGAGCCCAGGCTGCTGATGTCCGCCTTGTTCACGACGGCGTGGACGCTCTGCTGGAAGGCGTGCATGGTGTTGAGGGTCTGGAGCCTGTCACTGATGAGGATCACCACGGCGTGGCGGCGGCGGGCCATCGGCATCGACTGGAGCTGGCGCAGGGTGATGTTCCCCTCGGGCGTGCCGGCGGCGAACAGCTCCTCCACCACTACCAGCTGGTAGTTCAGCGCGGAAAAGCGTTTCGCAAAATCATCGTGGTTGCTGGCGATGTGAATTTTGAAGCCGCACTCCAGCACGATGGTCTGGACGTTGGCGAGAACCTCCATGCTGCTCAGGGCAAGCAGGGCGGGTTTGTCAGAGGGGCTGATGAACTCGTATTCGGCGAATGGCTGGCTCATGGGAGGAGAAAGTTGGAACGGGATTCACTTCAGTTTCAACGTCAGCGGCGGCGGCGCGACCGGCGCGCCATGGGCGGGAGCATCCTTCTTCATCCCCAGGCTGGTTACGTTCGTAGTCACCTCACCGCGCCGCTTCTTGATGTTGTCGATGCCGCGGGAGGTCGGCCCGCGCTTGCTGCAATACTGAAGCGCCACCTCCTCGGTGATCAGATTGTGCTCGAACGCCTCCATGCACGCCTGGTCAAAGGTCTTCCAGCCGAAAGTGTAGCTGGCCTCGATGATCTCGTAGAAGGTCTTCCCCTCGGCCTCGCCCTGAAGGATGGACTCCTTGGTGCGGACGTTGTTGCCCATGATTTCCAGGATGGCCTGGCGTCCGCCGCCCACCTTCGGCGCGAGGCGCTGGCTCACTACCCACCGGAGCGTGTCCGCCAGCCGCTCGCGGATCTGGTCCTGTTCGCTCAACTCGAACATGCCCAGGATGCGGTTGATGGTCTGGCCGCAGTCAATCGTGTGCAGCGTGCTCATCACGAGGTGGCCTGTCTCGGCGGCGGAAAGGCCCAGCTCGACGGTTTCACGGTCGCGCATTTCACCGACCAGAATCACCTTCGGCGCCTGGCGCAGCGCGGCACGCAGGCCGCTGGAGAACCGGTCGAAGTCCGTGCCCATCTCGCGCTGGTTGAAGGTCGCCTTCTTCTGCGGGTGAACGAACTCGACGGGATCCTCCAGGGTGACGATGTGGATGGACTTGGTCTCGTTGAAGTCATCGAGCAGCGCCGCGAGCGTGGTGGACTTGCCGGAGCCGGTCGCCCCGGTGACGAGCACGAGGCCGGTCTTTTCCTTGGCAACCTCCTTGAACACGGGCGGAAGCTTGAGCTGGTCCAGCGTGGGGATCTGCGTGTTCAGCTTGCGGAGCACGCAGGAGTAATTGCCCCGCTGCGAGAAGATGTTCACACGGAAGCGCGCCTTCTGGCCGAGGGCGTAGGAGGAGTCGCACGAGCCCGTTCGGATCAAATCCTCGATCAGGCGGCGGCTGCCGGCGGCGAGATTGAAGGCGATCTGCTCCGCCTGAAAGGGCGTGAGCCGCTCCACCGGCGGGTTGATGGGCACGGCGACGAGCTGGCCGGAGGATTCCACCTGAAGCGGCTTGTCCACCGTGATGTTCAGGTCGGACACATCCTTGTTGGAGTCCAACATCGTGTTGAGGACGTAGTCGAGTTCGTTGGCGCGCATAATATGAAAAGTAAATCAACCGCTACGCTCCCAGACGATTCCGGAAATCAGCCCGAAGACGAAGAGCGCGGCGACCAGAAAGGTGCGCAGCCCGCCCTCGGGCAGGAAATGGTAGAAGGCGAAAGCCACCACACCCGCCACCAGCATGACAAGCGCGAACCTCCAGTGCTCGACGATGTCGACGAAGTCGAGCAGGTCGAGCAGCCATTCCCAGAGTTTCATGGTGAGGAGTGCGAGGCATGATTAGTCCGCGTCACCGTTCTGCCGCGCCTCTTCCTGCTCGGCGGGCGTGAGGAACGGGAAGAACTTTTTCTTGTCGAGCGACTTGTCGAAGGCGTCCTTCGCCGCGATGCGCTTCATGCGCAGATGTTCCATGATCGAGTCATCCAGCGGCGTGTTGCCGAGCTTCTTGCCGACCTGGATCATGCCGGGAATCTGGTGGGTCTTGCCTTCGCGGACCATGTTCGCGACGGCGGTGGTGAACACGAGGATCTCCAGAGCCGCCACGCGGCCCGGCTTGTCGATGCGCTTGAAAAGGTTCTGCGCCACGACGCCCTTGAGCGCCTCGGAGAGGGTCGCGCGGACCTTGTTCTGCTGGTCGGCGGGAAAGACGTCGATGATACGGTCCACGGTCTTCGCGGCGCTGGGTGTGTGCAGCGTGCCGAAGACAAGGTGCCCCGTGCTCGCCGCCGTGAGCGCGAGCTCGATGGTTTCCAGGTCGCGCATTTCGCCGACCATAATGATGTCCGGGTCTTCGCGCAGCGCGCCCTTGAGCGCGGAGGCGAAGGACTTCGTGTGCATCCCGACCTCGCGGTGGTTGATGAGACAGCCCTTGCTCTGGTGGACGAACTCAATCGGGTCCTCGACGGTCAGGATGTGGTCGTGCCGGTTCTTGTTCGCGTAGTCGATCATCGCGGCCAGCGTGGTGGACTTGCCGGAGCCGGTCGGGCCGGTGACGAGCACGAGCCCCTTGTGCATCATCGGAAACTTGCGCAGCACGGCGGGCAGCGGCGCGTCGAACTTCTCGAAATCCTCGAAGGAAAGCACCGTGCTGGGAATCTGGCGGAACACGGCGGAACAGCCGTATTTCTGGTTGAAGAAGTTGGCGCGGAAGCGGGCCACGCTGGGGATTTCGTAGCCGAAGTCCACGTCGCCGGTCTCTTCAAACTGCTTCACTTTGATTTCCGGCGCGATTTCGTAGAGCATCGCCTTGAGCGAGTCGCTCTCCAGCGGCGGGTAGTCCACGCGGCGCAGTTCGCCGCTGATGCGGAGAATGGGCGGGCTGCCCGAGGCCAGGTGAAGGTCGGAAGCCTTCTGCTGGATCATCAGGTTGAAGAAAGCGTCGATCTTGGCCATAAGAAGAATCCAGTTTTGTGTTCCGGCGTGTCATAACGAATAGCGGGGCGGACTGCAAGCCATCGCCGTCATTGGAGGAAATTCTTCGCGAAGAGATCGCGCGGAGCGGCCCCCTGCCCTGCGCCCGCTTCATGGAAATCGCGCTCTACCACCCGGAGCACGGCTACTACGTCCGCAACCGCGCGGCGGTCGGCCAGCGGGGCGACTTCTACACCAGCGTCAGCGTGGGCGATCTCTTCGGCCAGCTCCTGGCGTTTCAGTTCTCCACCTGGCTCGATGAACTCTCAACTCTCAACCCTCAACTCTCAACTTTCCAAATCGTCGAGGCGGGCGCGCATGACGGCCAGCTCGCCGAGGATGTCCTGCTCTGGCTCCAGCGGCGGCGGCCCGATCTCTTCGCGCGCATCGAATACTGGATTCTCGATCCCTCGCCGCGCCGGCAGGAATGGCAGCGTGGCCGCCTGGGCATGTTCGGCGCACGCGTCCGGTGGTTCGCCAACTGGGGCGAAGTCCAGCAGGCCGGCGGCGTCACGGGCGTCATCTTCTCCAACGAGCTGCTCGACGCCTTCCCCGTCCACCGGCTCGCATGGAACGCGGCGGAACAGAGATGGTTCGAATGGGGCGTTCGCACGGCGGGCGACCGCTTCGTCTGGACGCGCCTGTCGGAGCTGCACGAAGGCGTCGCTGCGTTGACGCAGCCCTCCGCGGCGTTGAGCGACCTCGACGAGTCCCTGCGCGAAAGCGGCTGGGCCAGCCTTGCGCCCGTCCTGCCCGACGGCTTCATCCTGGAGCGCTCGCCCTTCGCCGAGCTTTGGTGGGAAATCGCCGCCCAGAGCCTGCGCCGGGGCAAGTTGCTGACATTCGACTACGGCCACACCTCCGGCGGCATCCTCAACCCCAACAAGCCCCACGGCACCCTCCGCGCCTACCGAGATCATCAACTGGTGGACGACATCCTCGCCGCGCCCGGCACCCAGGACATCACGGCCCATGTCAACTTCGCCGCCGTCACCCACGCGGGGGAACACGCCGGACTCACCACGGCGGAACTGACCGAGCAATCCCGCTTCCTCACCCGCATCGCCCAGAGCACGATGCAGCAGCCCTCCGTGTTCGGCGAATGGACGCGCGAGCGCGTGCGGCAGTTCCAAACCCTCTCGCATCCGGATCACCTGGGCAGGAGCTTCTCGGCCTTGGTGCAGGAGCGGGCCTGTTAATCTTTCAGACAATGAAAAACATCGTCGCGCTCGCGGTTGCGTTAACATTTCTGACCGGCTGCTCAGAGCAAGGAGCGCCGATACCGATAGGAGATGGATACGAATTGATCATTCGCGGGAGTGAGCCGCTGCTTCATGCGCCTGGGAACTTGCAGCTTTTCCATGTGCGTTCAAACAAGTCCAACCTCGTTTGGAACTATGTCGTCGGACACACACTGGCCACAAACGGCATCGCGCTGTTCAACGGAGGGCTGTCCGATTCTGATTCATGGAAAAGTTCGCCCGCGACATTCATCCATTCCGGCAAAAATCCTGCCGTCGAGATTACGGAGCCGCTGACCCGATTGTGGTGCGAACGCCTTGGCGCAAGCTACGCCTCCTTTTCCAAAAAAATTACCTACACATCGCCCAAATTTACAAACGGGGTGTATTGCCTGACTGGAGAAATCGACAAGCCGCCGAACGATCCGAATCGATGGATTATTCTGACGCTGTCAACGAACGAAGTGGACCAGTTGTTGTCACGCGTTCTTAAATCGGGCTCCAAATTTCAGTATCGAGAAGCATGGTGCTTGAAGGAACAGGAGACGAAGTGAGGAGCCTCACTTCAAACCGGAATGCGGAAGTCGAAACTCGGAATCCGATCAGAGACTCGTCACCTCGTCTCCTACCGCCGTAGGACAGCGCGTCCCGCCTGTCCATCCATTCAAAACACCCCGCCTGAGCGGAATCTTGAAATCAGATGTCAGGCTGGAAGCACTGACCTGCTTTTCGGGCCGGGAGCCGCGCTCCGGAATTTAGAACACTGCAAGCGATGGTTCCGCTTGCTCCGCCACTGGCGCTTTGCCATTCTTGCGCTACGTTCAGCCTGATTCCGATGACAAGCAGATCCAGCATGTTGTCCAGCGTTGCAGTCTTGCGACTGTGGCTCGCCTGCGCCGTGCTCACGCACAGCCTTCTGGCCTCGGAGAGCGGCTATCAAAAGGCACCGCCCCCCATCGGCGAACTTCTCTCCACCCCCGCCACGCCCGCCGTTTACTTCAATCCGCAGCGCGATTGCATGATCGTTTACCGCGCCGAGCGTCACCCGCCGATTGCGGATCTGGCGGAACCCTCGCTCAGGCTTGCCGGGTTCCGCATCAACCCCGCCAACAACGGCCCGCACCGCACCGCGCGTTGTGTCGAGCTGGCGTTGCATTCGCTGTCAGACGGTGCGGAGCGCCCCATCGCGATCCAGCCCAACGCCCGCATCACGCCGCCGGCATGGTCTCCCGATGGAAGCCGGTTCGCCTTCCTCAACTACACCGCGCGTGAAGTCGAATTATGGGTGGGTGATGGCAGGCTGGGCACTCTCCGCCGCCTGCGCGGCGGCATCAACGCAGCCATCGGCGAGGCTTTCCAGTGGATGCCGGACAGCCGGGCCATCCTTTGCCAGACCGTCGTCGCCAACCGTCCCAAACCGCCCGCCGAACCCCTCGTGCCGGAAGGCCCCGTGGTGCAGGAAACCCTCGGCAAGATCGCTCCTGCGCGCACCTTCCAGGATTTGCTGG
>JBAYGL010000089.1:0-13675 GCA_041666725.1 Limisphaerales bacterium | reverse complement strand
TCACAGCATCCCCTGGCAGCACAACCTGAAGGTCACGCTCGTCCCCGCGACGAAGCACCCGAACAATCCCGTGCTGCGGCGCGGGCCGGAAGGTGCTCCGGATCATGGACACGCGGCGCTTTACGGGACGGTCGTGAAAGTCGGCGACAAGTTCCGCATGTGGTATCTCGCCATGAGCCAGACGGAGTTCAAGAAGGGGCAGGCTCCCGACTATTGGCGGCCCATGTGTTATGCCGAGAGCACGGATGGCGTGCATTGGACCAAGCCGGAGCTGGGGCTGGTGGATTTCAACGGCAGCAGGAAGAACAACATCTGCCTGATCGAGGGCGAGCCTTTTTCGCTGACGCGGGTGAACGATTTTCTCTCGGTGATGCATGATCCCGCCGACCCCGATCCGGCACGCCGCTACAAGGCCGCGTTCATCGCGCATGTGCCGTATGACGACATTCCCGGCGGCATGAGCAAGGTCGGCACGAAGGAAAAGCGCATCTGCGCCACCATCTGCGCGACAAGCGCGGACGGATTGCGCTGGAAGGTCGTGGGGGATCGTCCCGCGAACGCCGGGGGCGAACGCTTTGAAGTGACCAGCCTCTACCGCTTTGGCGACTTCTATTATTCAGCGGGGCAGCTCGTGCCGCCGTGGACATGGCGTGCCGATGGCAGCGACCCGAGAGTTGAGGGCGGTCCCCTCGCCGGGCGGGTGATGCTGGCCTATCGGTCGCCGGATTTCAAAACGTGGTCGCAGGCGAAGGCCTTCGCATTTGCGCGTCCCGGTCAGCTCGCGAATCCGCCCGTCCAGGGCCAGCAGACGCACATGGGCGCGGGCTTGTGGAATCGCGGGAACGTCATGCTCGGGCTTTACGGCATGTGGCAGGACGCCGCGGCAGCACCGCCCAAGGGCGCGTCGCACTTGCTTGGCGTGCACATCGACCTCGGCCTCGTCCTCAGCAATGACGGCATCCATTTCCGCGAGCCGGTGCCGGGTTTCAAAGTCATCGCGCGCGGCAAGGAAGGCGACTGGGATGACATCGCCCTGCTGCAAGGCCACGCCTTCGTGAACGAGGGCGACCAGACGATGCTCTGGTATTCGCACTGGGACACCGGCGGGAAGCTCAAGAACATGGACATCGGCCTCGCCACCTTGCGCCGCGATGGTTTCGGTCATCTCTCGCGAAAGGTGGATGACAACGACGCCCACTTCATCACCAGCACGTTCTCGGCGGGCAAGGTGAGCCTCAATGTGGACGGCATCACGCCGGACGCGCCGCTGACGGTGCAGTTGCTCAATCACCTCGATCAACCCATCGCGGGCTACACCGCCACCATCACACGAAACGGCACGCACCAACCAATCCAGTGGGCCAAGGCATTGCCGGCAGGCCAACGCGTGGCCCTGCGTGTGAACTTCCCGATCAACAGCAGCGCCAAGGTGTATGCGCTCTACCTCAACGACTGAACGACCATGCCGCTCCAACTCGTCACTCAACTCAACGACACCGATCTGCGGCTGCTGAACCGCTGCATCGACGGCTTCCTGCCGCAGCGCATCTACGACATCCACGCGCACCTGTATCACACGCGCCACTTCGCTCCTGGGACGATGCCAGCGTTTCTCGATGCGGACCGCGGCTACGGCTTGCGTGATTTCAACGAAGCGATGGCTCGCTGGATGCCAAAGCGCGAGGTGGAGGGCCTGTTCTTTGGCTATCCGCGCGGCGGCAATGATCGCGCTGGGGAAAACGCGTGGCTGCACGAGCAGGTCGCGCCCGGCGTGGCGGCGACGAATTCACGCGCGCTCGTGCTCGCCGCGCCGACGGATGATCCCGCGGAGGTGCGTCGGTTTATCGAGAGCGGCGTCTTCATCGGCATCAAACCGTATCGCCTCTACGCCGATGTGCCGGACACGAACGAGGCCACCATCGAGTCCTTCGCGCCGGAATGGATGTGGGATCTCTGCCACGCGCACGATGGTGTGCTGATGCTCCACATCATGCGCGCGGGCGGCGTCACCGACCCGCACAATATCGAGACGATCCGCCGCCTTTGCCGCCGGTATCCGCGCTGCCGGCTCGTGCTCGCGCACGTGGCGCGTTCGTTCAACTACCGCCACGCCCGCGAGGGCCTGCGCGCCATCGCCGATCTCGACAACGTGGTGGTGGACACTTCGGCGGTGACGCAGGCCGGGGCGTTTCGCGCCGCCTTGGAAATCTTCGGTCCGCGCCGCGTGCTGTGGGGCAGCGATTACATGGTCAGCGAACTGCGCGGCTCCTGCATCACGCAGGGCGACGGCTTCACCTGGATTTATTCCGAGGACGAGTCGGCGCAGAAGCTGACGGTCTTTGGCAGCTACACTCTCGTCGGCATCGAGTCGCTCATGTGCCTGCGCGAAGCCTGCGAAGACACCGGCATGACGCCCGCGGACTTGCAGGATATTTTCCGCGACAATGCGCTGCGCCTCCTCGCGCCGCACTTGCGCGCGGAGAGCCAGCCCGCGCGTGTCAGCGGTCCCGAGTTGTGGGCGCAGGCGAAGACGAAGATTTCCTGCGGCACCGGACTGCTCTCGAAGCGCGCGCATCTCTTCGATCCGCAGACGTGGCCTTCCTACTTCTCGCGCTGCAAAGGCGCGGACATCTGGGATCTCGACGGACACCGCTTCACCGACTTCACCGGCGGTGTCGGCGCTATTCTGCTCGGGCATGGCGACGACGAAGTGAACGCCGCCGTGAAGCGTCGCGTGGACTTCGGCAGCTACTGCACGCTCGCCTCGCCGGACGAAGTAACGCTCGCCGATCTGCTCCTCAGCCTGCATCCGTGGGCGGGCAAGGTGCGCTACGCGCGCGGCGGTGGCGAAGCGCTCGCTCTCGCGGTGCGCATTGCGCGTGCGGCCACGGGCAAGAGCGGGGTCGCCTTCTGCGGCTATCATGGCTGGAGCGACTGGTATCTCGCCGCGAACCTCGGCGAGGACAATGCGCTCGACGGGCATCTTCTCCCCGGCTTGGAGCCGCATGGCGTGCCGCGTGAGCTGCGCGGCACGGCAGTTCCATTTCGCTACAATGACCCCGCTTCCTTCCAGGCGGCGCTCGACAAACTTGGTGGCAATCTCGCGGCCGTGGTCATGGAGCCGATGCGCTCCGAACAGCCGCGCGATGGCTTCCTGCAACATGTGGCTGCAGCCTGCCGCGCGGCCGGCGCGGTTTATGTCGTCGATGAAGTCACCAGCGGCTGGCGCTTCGGCTTCCCCGGTGCGTGTCCTCAGCTCGGCATCCAGCCTGACATCGCCGTCTATGCGAAGGCGATGAGCAACGGCATTCCGTGCGGGGCGATCATCGGCACCGATGCAGTGATGGACACGGCGAACAACAGCTTCATCTCGAGCAGCTATTGGACGGACGGCATCGGCCCCGCCGCCGCACTCGCGTGCATCGGCAGGATGCAGCGCGAAGGTGTGCAGCAGCATGTATGGAAACTCGGCGGGATCGTGCAGCAACGTTTGCGTGAGGTCGCCGCGAGACATCCCGCGCTAAACATCAAGATTGCCGGCATGCCTTGCGCGCCTTCGTTTGCGTTTCAACTCGGCGAACTCAGCGCCGCAGCCAAGGCGGTGTGCATCCGCCAGATGCTCACGCGCGGCTTTCTCTTCAGCGCCCAACTCTACGTCATGTGGCCGCACACGGAGACGCTCGTGAATGCCATGGCGGCCGCTCTGGATGAGTCCCTGGCTGAAGTCGCCCGGTTGCATTCCGAAGGCCGGCTGCAAGCCGAAGCTGGGCCCATGCCTGCCAGCACGGGCTTTGCGCGCTTGGTGTGACCTGAAAGCGCCTGAGCCACACCCTTCTTTCAACAGGACCAGAACATGCCAGACACATCCAAATCGTGAACACAGACACACAACAACTCCTTCAAGACTACGAACGCGACGGCGTCGTGCGCATCCGGGGACTTTTCACACCCGGGCAGGTCGCCGTCATTCGCGCCGAGCTGGAGCGATACATCCGGGATGATCTTGCCACCAAGCCCGCCGATGCGCGCACGCTGGAAGCCGACGGCAAAACCGTCCGCAATCTGTGGCGGTTGGAACAGCACCACCCCGCGCTCCTCCCCCTGGTCGCCCGGCCGGACATCGTCACGCTCGCAGGCCGGCTGGTTCATGGCGAGCCGGTCTTGTGCGCCGTGGAAACTTTCAACAAGCCGGCCCGCATCGGCTCCGGAGTGCCCTACCATCAGGACAACGCCTATTTTTGCCAGGCCCCTCCAGACATGCTGACCATCTGGATTGCGATGGATCCCGTCACGCTTGAGAACGGCCCGGTGTATTATGTGCGGGGATCGCACAAGCAGGGGATGCTGCCCACGAAACCCTCCGGCGTGAAGGGCAACTCCATCGGCATGGCCGAGCCTTCCACCGTGCCGCTGGAGGAGTAGTTTTGCGGCCTCCTCAACCCGGGTGATGCGCTCATCCATCAGTGCGAAACCATCCATCACTCCGCGCCGAACACGAGCGACCACCCCCGCCTTGGCCTGCTGCTCGTCTATCGCGGCGCACACACGCAGACCGTTCCCGGGCTCAAGGCCGCTTACGCCGCAGCGGCGGGGCAGGCCTGACGCTTTTGTCTGTCGCGGTGCGAGCAAATTTGAAAACTACACGACAGACCGCTCTGCATTTGTTACAGGCGGACCGGACCACGGATTCCCCCTCCGCTCCCGCCTTGCACGTTCACCGATCCCCTTTGCATTCCAACCTGCCGCATCCAGGATGCCGCGCTCCCCGCAGCCGGACAGTGCCATTCATCGCGTCATTTCGCGTGTTTCGCGGGCACATCCCGCCACGGCGTGAAGTTCAGCAGAGAAACTTCGGAGCGATGCGGGCGCTGCTCGACGACGGTCACGCTGGCATACTCGACGTCGAAGTGCGCCAGCTTGGGCAGCGGCAGTTCGAGCAGCAGCGACAGCAGCATCCGGATCACGCCGCCATGGCAGACCACCGCGACGGTCTGCCCGGGGCAGTCGCGGAGGATTTGCCGCAGGCACGGCTCGACGCGTTCCCGATATTGCGCGCCGGTCTCCGCGCCGGGCACTTCACCCGCCTCGAGTTTCTCCAGCCAGTCAAACGCACTGACGCCGAAGCGCTCATGCACCTGCTGCCAGCTCAGGCCCGTCCAGTCGCCGAAATCCACCTCGCGCAAACCGGCGAGCGTCGTGGCGGTCATGCCCTTCTGCGTGGCCAGCGGCGCGAGCGTCTGCTGCGCTCGCTTCATCGGGCTGACGTAGATCGAATTGAAGCGCGTGCCGGCAAGATAGTCCGCCAGCGCCAGCGCCTGCTCGTGTCCGCGCGGCGACAGCTCCATGTCAATCCGGCCGCCGAAGATGCGGTGGTAGCGGGCTTCGACCTCGCCGTGGCGGAGGAGAAAGAGGCGGGTGGGAGTGGAAGGAGTCATGGGGAGGAATGATGAAGTATGAGGTATGAAGGATGAACCGAGCTATCAGCCGTTCATCATTCATCGTTCATACTTCATCCTTTGACCGCCGCTTCCTGCAACGCGAGCAGCTCGCGGATTCCGCTTCGACCGAGCGTCAGCATCGCGGCCAGCTGCTGGTCGCTGAACGTGCTTTCTTCACCGGTGCCCTGCAGCTCGATGAACTCGCCCGAGCCGGTCATCACCAGGTTCATGTCCACCTGCGCGGCGGCGTCCTCGGTGTAGCAGAGGTCCAGCAGCGGGATGCCATTCACGATGCCCACGCTGACGGCGGCGACGGTGTTGGCAATGGGATCGGCGGCGAGCTTGCCCTCGGCGATGAGCTTCTTCAGCGCCAGCCGCAGCGCGACGAACGCGCCGGTGATGGCGGCCGTGCGCGTGCCGCCATCGGCCTGCAACACGTCGCAATCCACGCAAATGGTGCGCGCGCCAAGCTTTTCCAGATCGAGGGCGGAACGCATCGCGCGACCGATGAGCCGCTGGATTTCGACCGAGCGACCGTCCACCTTGCCCTTGCTGCTGTCGCGGGGTTTCCGCGTGAGGGTCGAGTAGGGCAGCATGGAATACTCCGCCGTGATCCAGCCGCCGGTGACGCCCTGCTCCTTCATCCAGCGCGGCACGGACTCCTCGATGGTCACGCCGCAGATGACGCGCGTGCTGCCCCACTCGATGAGCGTGGAGCCGGCCGCGTGCGGCGCGATGTGGTTTTGGAAGCGGACAGGGCGGAGCTGGTCGGCCCGGCGCCCTTCGGCGCGCAGAAATGTGATGCTGTTAGTTTCGGCCATAAGGGCGGCGATGGTAGGAACCGCGCGAGGCCGGGGCAATGGTGAATGTCGCCTGCATGTCGCCCGCAGCGATGGACGAACGCACCGTGACCGCCTCGCCCAAATGCCGGCGGGACGCGGGGCTACGCAGCGCCGGACCGGTTGTCAGAATGCGAGCCGCTCCGCCCAACGGCATTCAGGGCGCTTGTGATTTTCCAGACTTGTGTGATAACTGCGAAACCTGAATGACGATAAAATCTTTGTTTGCCGCGCTGACCGTTCTGACGCTGATCGGTTTCACCGGCTGCGGCGAAAGCCCGAAGCCTTCCACCGACCAAGGCCACGGCGGCCATCACCACGAACCGCCGCACGGAGGAACGGCGATTGATCTCGGCGACGAAGAGGCGCATCTGGAGTTCGTGCTCGATGCGGCGGCTGGCAAGCTGACCGCCTACGTGCTCAAGGCGCACATGGCCGGCTTCCAGCGCATCACCCAGGAATCGCTGGAGCTGACCGCAACCGTCGGGAGCAAGCCCGAGACGCTGACGCTCAAGGCCGTCGCCAACGCCGCCACGGGCGAGAAAGCCGGCGACACCTCGCAGTTCGAAGCGCAGGCGGACTGGCTCAAGACGGCGAAAATTTTTGACGCCGAATTGAAGAGCATCACCGTGCGCGGCAAGGCCTTCACGGGACTGAAGTTTAACTTTCCGAAGGGCGAGGCCCCGGAAGCCGTCAAAAAATGAGCCGCTTATGAAATATACTTTCCTCATCGCCCCGCTGGTCGTCGCGGGCTGCCTGCTCGCCACCGCCGCCGATGCCCCCGGCCCCGCGAAGAAGGCGGTCCGGGGAGCGCCCATCCAGAAGCTCGCGCCGGCCGCTCCGACCAACGCCGCGCCAGCGGCCCCGGACGCCAAGGCCGCCGCGTCCGGCAATGTGCAGAAGGACGGCGAGTTCCTCGTCGTGGGCTTCGACCGGCTCGCCGGCTTCAACTACGACGTCCCGGATGACAGCCCCGCCACGACGAACGCGCCTGCCAAGGCCGTCCCGCCACCGAAGGAGCAGATTCCCCTCACCGTGAAAGCCTTCGACAAGCAGCGCGTCGCGCTCAAAGGCTTCATGCTTCCGTTGAAGGTCGAGGGCGGCCTCATCACCGAGCTGCTCATCATGCGCGACCAGTCCATGTGCTGCTACGGCACCGTGCCGAAGATCAACGAATGGGTGAGCGTGAAGATGACCGGCAAGGGCGTGAAGCCCATCATGGACCAGGCCGTGACCCTTTACGGCAAGCTCCACGTCGGTGAAATCCGTGAGAACGGCTACCTCGTCGGCATCTACCAGATGGACGGCGAGCGCGTGGCCGGCCCGCTGGATTTGTAAGCACGGCACCGCCCCGCGTTTAATCCGCCGCCCGTTCGACCATCGGTGAGCCGACGGTCTGGCGGGACAAGGCCTCCAGAAATCCCCGCGCCTTCGCCAGCGTTTCGTCGTATTCCGCCGCGGCGACGGAGTCCGCCACGATCCCCGCGCCGACGTGGAAGTGCGTGCGGTCCGCCTGCCGCACCGCCGTGCGGATGGTGATGCTCAACTGGCTCTCGCGGTTGAAGCCGAGGTAGCCGTGACACCCGCAGTAAGGCCCGCGCGTCACCGGCTCCAGCTCGTCAATGATCTCCATCGCCCGGAATTTCGGCGCGCCCGTGATGCTGCCGCCCGGGAAGCACGAGGCGAACGCCGCGAAGTGCGTCACGTCTTCGCGCAGCCGGCCCTCGACCGTGCTGACCAGATGCTGCACCTGCGGATAACGCTCCAGCCGCACCAGCTCGGGCACCTGGACGGAGCCGTATTCACAGACGCGTCCGAGATCGTTTCGGAGCAGGTCGGTGATCATCACCAGCTCTGACATTTCCTTGGGACTGGTCTGGAGTTCGTAGGTGAACTGGGCATCCCGCGTCGGGTCGGCGGAGCGCGGGCGCGTGCCCTTGATGGGCCGCGTGGTGATGTGCGGGCCGCTGAGGCGGAGGAAAAGTTCCGGCGACGACGAGGCGACTTGAAACTCGCCGCAGTCAAGATAAGCCGCGAACGGCGCGGGCGAAACATCCAGCAAACGCTCGAACAGCTCCCAGCCGGAGAACTGCGTCGGCGCGCTGAGCCGCTGCGAAAGATTCACCTGGTAAATGTCCCCCGCCCGGATGTAGCGCTGCGCCTGCTCAACGCGGGCGATGAACTGGTCGCGTGTGAGGTTCGACACGATGCTGTAGTCGCAACCTTTAGGTTGCGAATCAGTTGCCGCCTCCACGCGCCGGCTGAAGCCTGCGACTACGTCAGGCGACAGTCGCTCGCGCCACCACGCCGCCCGCTCCGCCGCCCGCTCCTCGCTGCGCGAGCCGTCCACGTCGAGGCCGGTGGAGACAATCCACGTCTTGCCAAGCCGGTGATCGAAAACCACAAGGCTGTCGTAGAAACCAACGTGGCAGTCGGGCAGCTCCAGGTCGTTCACCGCGCGGCGCGGGAGCTTCGGCTCGACGAAGTGCTTCAGGTCGTAGCCCCAGTAGCCAAAGCAGCCGCCGAGCGGGAACGGCAGGTCCACCTCGTCGAGCAGCTCGTAGCGCGCCATGAGTTCATCCAGCACTCGCCACGGGTTGCCGAATTGGGTCTGGGGTCTGGCGTCTGGGGTCTGGGAAGTCGTGAGTTCGCACCGTGTATCAAAGGAACGGAAGGTCAGGAACGGACACGCGGCGACGAACGAGTAGCGCGCCTGCGGCGAGCCGAAGCCGGCGCTGCGGAGCAGGATCACGCCCGGCTGTCCGGCCAGCGCAGCCGCCAGCGCCTCGGGCGAGGAACTGGATTCCACTTCGACAAGCAGCGGTGTCTTCATGCGCAGCGGAGACGAGTCTGCGCCCTGGCGGGAGGCAATGCAACCGGACGAAGGGCCTGGTTCGGCGTCCACCCTTCAGGGTGTTCGGGACGCGCGGACACCGAACAGGACGCGCCGCCGCTGGCCCTCAATCCAGCTTCAGCAAGGGGGCCAGATGCGCGGCACTTTTCAGCGGGCTGACGAGCACGAGACTGGCCGCAGGAGGAGGCGGGAGAGAGACTACGGCTCGTCCACGATGAGATAGAAGCGCCTCGGTGCAGCGATGGCGTTTGCGTCGTCGAGCTGCAGCTCGCCCTCGGAGTTCACAACGGTGTTGGTCAGTTGCTGCCAGCTCGCGCGTGGCAGGCTGATGTCGCCGGTCCCAAGCAGCTTCAGACGCGGGCGGCGGTTCACGTCGAGCGGGCTGTGGTCGTCGTGGCCGAAGACAAGGTGTGCGGTGCCGCCCGTCTGCCGGGCCAGCGAGTGGATGCGCAGCGGCCTGTGCGGCACGCCCGGGAGCCTCGCGACGAAGATGTCCAGGCTGCCAAGGCCGGCGAGCGTGTTTCCGCCGAACGTCGCGCCCCCGATGCCCGCGGCATCGTGGAAGCCGGTGATGTAGAGCGGGCCGTCGGGCGCGGCCGCAACGCCGTAGGCAAGATCGCTTCCCGCACCACCGGCGACCGCCACACCGAGCGGGTTGCCCAGCGGATCAAGGCGCGTGACGAATACTTCCTGGTCGAAGTTCGGCAGCACGAGCCAACCGGCGACGACGGGATTGCCGCCGGCATCGAGTGCGACCGAATGTCCGCCGCCGGACTCGTTGATCCGGCGCAGCCATTGCGGGACGCAGTTTGAATTGACCTTGAGCAGATAGCCGAAGCTGTTGCCCCCGTTCGTGACCGAGAGACCGCCCGCGGTGAAGATGTTTGCCGTGGTGCTGCCGGTCAGGTAGGCGTTGCCGGCGGAGTCGGCCGCCACGCCGAGGGCCTCGTTGAAGCCCAGCGCCCCGACGGGCATCGCTCGCAGCACCGTGCCGTCGCCGGCGAGCCGTGCGAGGAATCCGTTGCGTGTGCCGATTCCCGCGAGGTTCGTCGGGCCCAGCGTGATGTTGGTCGCGAACAGGCCGGCCATGTAGAGGTTCGTCGTGCCGGGCTGAAGGCTGAGGGACCAGACCATGTCGTCGTTGGTGCCGCCATAGCTCGTGGCCCACTGCGGCGCGCCCGACGAGTTGACGAACGCGAGGAAGACGTCCTCGCCGCCGGCGCTCACGAGCGAGTTGGTGCCGAGGTTGACGCGGCCCTTGAAGGTCCCGGCCCAGTAGGCGTTCCCGCCCGCGTCGGTCTGCACGGCGGCCCAGTAGCCGTCGTTGGTGCGCCCGACCTGGGCGGCCCAGAGGAAATTGCCCGCGCCGTCGAGCTTCGTCAGGAAGAGATCCGCCGCGCCGGCGCTGGTGAGCGAGCCTGCGCCGAAGGCGGCGGTGCCGTTGAAACTGCCGCTCACGAGCACATTGCCGGACGGGTCGGCGGCCACGGCGAAGGCCTCGTGCTCCGCGGTGCCGCCGGCGGTGCGCACCCATTGAAAATTCCCGAGCGAATCCAGTTTCGCCACGAAGAACTGCCTGCGCCCGTTGGCCGCCAGAACGTTCGTGCCAAACGTGCCGGATCCCGTCGAGGGGCTCTGCCCGAACGTGTCACCGAAAGAGCCGGCGACAAAGACATTGCCGGACGGGTCGAGGGCGATGGCGTGACCGACGTCGAAGTTGGTGCTGCCGCCCTCACGAACCCATGTGATGTTCGCGCCGCTGAAGAGGTTCGAGCGCACCGCGACGGTGAGCGTGGCCACCGAGCTCGTGACCGAGCCGCCAAAGTTGGTGACGATCACCGAGTAACCGCCCGCGTCTCCGAGCCGCACGGGGGAAATGCTCAGGATTGAATTGTTCCGGCCCGGCAGCGGGGTGCCGTCCTTGCACCATTGAAAACTAAGGGGCTGGAGGCCGCTGGCGACCACGGAGAGCGACGCAAAGGAACCGGCGCGATTCGTCTGGCTTGCCGGCGGCGAGATGATGACCGGCGGCGAGACCGGGTCTAGCCTCGCGCTCGCCGTGGCGCTGGAAGTGCTGTTCGATACAGCGATGGAGTAGGCGCCCGCGTCCGCCAGGGTGAGGTTCGAGAGGACAAGCGTCGTCCCGGTGGCGCCGCTGATACGCGCGTCGTTCGTCAGCGGCGTGCCGTCCTTGAACCAGTGGAAACTGAGCGGCGGCGTGCCGGTGGCCGTGACGGAGAACGTCACATTGCTGCCGATGAACAAGGTCTGGTTCTGGGGGCCAGGGGGCTGGATCCCGACGGAAACGGTGACGCGCAACGGCATGTCTCCGCTGCGCAAGGTGCCGGACGCAACGGTCATCACGACGGAGTAGGTGCCGCTGTCACTGACCTGAAGGCTGGTGATGCGCAGCGCGTTCGTGGTCGCACCGGAGATGCGCGCGCTGTTCGTGAGCGGCGCGCCATCCTTGAACCACTGATACGAGACCGGACTGTCGCCGGTGACGGTGACGGAAAAATCCCCCGTGTCGCCGACGGACGCGCCGGATATGGAACTCGCTCCGGTGATGCTGAGGTTCGGCGGCGTGGGGAGAATCGTCAGCGGCAGGTTGCCGCCCTGCACGCTGCGCCCCCCTGCGCTGGCCACGACGTAATAGGTCCCGGCGTCCCCGGACACGAGGTTGGAAACGGTCAGGAAGGCCGTTGTCGCGCCGCCGATGCGCGTGCCGTTCGTGAGCGGCACGGTGTCTTTGAACCATTGGAAGGTGAAGTGCGGCGAGTCCCAGGTCGAAAAGTATTGGTTCCGGCCCACCGTGTTGGTGGAGGCGCTTTCAAACACGGGCATGTTGACCCGGACCGTGCCCGCGCTGGTCGCCGTGCCGCCGGGCGTCGTCACCGTGAACGGGTCATCCAGGAAATATACCGGCATGGTGACGCGGATCAGCGTGTCTGAGAGGACCGTGTAAGCGCCGTAATAATACTGCGAACTGAACGCATACGGGGAATCGGCCGGATACGATCCGATCAGCACGCTCCCGAGCGCCAGCGAAGTGGCACCGGTGAAATTGGTGCCGAAGACCAGGATGGTGTCGAGCGGCGCCGCGACGGAGATGGCGTTCGTGTTCGCATCGAACAGTCCCGTGATGGCCGGGGCGGGCGCCACCACCGAGGCCACCGCACTGGTCACCATGCCGGCCGAGTTGCTCAAGACCACCGAGTAGTTCCCGATGTTGTTGGTGATGAAGCCGGGCAGCGCATGGGCGAGTTGAAATGCACCGTTCGTGGACTGCGACTCCCTGAACTCATCGAGCGGGACGCCTTCCTTCCGCCATTGATAATAGACCGGCAAACCCGTGGCGGCGGCGGTGAAGGTGAACGAATCGCCCAGGCGCACCACGCCGCCGGCCGGCTGCTGGGTGAAGGCCGGCGCAACGGCCGGGCCGAACTTGATCAGGCCGTCAACGCCCAGCCCGGTGGGGCCGCTCCAGCAGGTGTAGCCGTTCGTGTCGAACGCGACGATCGGGCCGGCCGAACGCGTCCTGCGCACGAGCAGGAAGCTGCCGCTGGAGTTCGCCTTGGCGATGAACGACGTGTTCGTCAGCGTCTGGCCGGCGATCGTGACCCGTCCGTCCGTGCCCGCTCCGTAGAAATAGTTCGCCGAGGTGTAGCCCTGCATCCAGGCGTTGTCCTGGGAGTCCACCGCGAGGCCAAACACGGCGCTGCCGGCATGTGGCGTGGCCTCGCCCATCGTGGCCCACAGCCACTGGCCGCCGGCGCTGATGCGCGCGAGGAAGAACGTCACGTCGCCTTCCGCGTATTGAAACGGCGTGAGCGTGGTGGTGCCAAACACGCCCTGGCCGTAGAAGTGCCCGCCCACGTAGGCGCTGCCATCGGAGGCGACGGCGATTTCGCGGCCGATGTTGGACAGCGCGTAGAAACCCTGGGTCGGTGCGTTCGTCACCCAGGTTGTCGCGCCGCTGGCGCCGTTGAACTTCGCCACAAACGGGCACTCGCCGCTCTTTGGAAACGGCAGGCCGAAGAACGTGTTCCCCGCGATGTCCCCGCCGCCCATCGTGCCGGTGATGCAGGGGTTGCCCGCAGAGTCGGTGGAGACGCTGAACGCCCAGCCGCCGAAGCGCCCGCCGCTCTCGGCGTTCACCCATTGCCAGTCGCCGGCACCGTTGATCTTCGCCACGAACGGCCGGTAGCCGCCGGTGTCGGGGACGATGATCGTTCCGAAGGTCTGCCGGTGGTAAAGCTGCCCGCACACGAAGGCGTTACCGGACGCATCCACGGCCAGGCCGTTGAAGTCCGCCGTGTCCGTGCCCGTCACGAACCGCGCCCACAGGACGTTGCCGGCGGAGTCAAGCTTCGCGATGTAGCAGGCACCGTAATAATTCGAGGCCTGGAAGGAGTCCGTGCCAATCGTGGTCGGGCTGCTGCCCGCGATCTTGCCGCAGATGAACAGGTTCGTGTTCGCATCCATCCGCAGGCGGTTGATCGACGAGTAGGGAAAGACCTCCCCTCCGAACGGCGACCGCGGGG
>JBAYGL010000088.1:0-13823 GCA_041666725.1 Limisphaerales bacterium | reverse complement strand
CGTAGTCGCAGGCTTTAGCCTGCGGGTCGGAAGGTGCGGCCTCCCGGATTCGCAACCTAAAGGTTGCGACTACGGGGTGATGCCAAGTTGCTTGCCGGGTGCTCATGCGGCCTCCTTCGCGGTGGTTGGCTCGGGGCGGCGGTCGCAGACCGCCGCTACAGGAGTCTTCGGGCGATGGTCCACCAGCTTCTGCTCCTTGAGCTGCACGCCGACGCCCTGCAGGCCGCGTATCTGCTCGGCGGAGTGGAATTCGATGCGGTTGGGCGTGATTTCGCAATGCGTCATGAGGCGGGTGCGGAGGTCGTGCGTGAGATGGTCATCGTCCGCTCCGTTGGTCTTCTGAACGTGAAGGATGAGTTCGTCCACGTCGAGCGGGTCGTCGTGGAGTTTGCGCAGTTCGATCTGCCAGGCACCGACGCCCGGGGCGTCGTCAAGGACGTGCTCCAGCTCGTTGAAGTCCACGAGCGTGCCTTTGATCTTGTCGAGCTGCACCTCCTTGAACGCGGAGCTGCGGGAGATTTTGCCCACGAGGCGCGGCACCTGGCGTCGGCAGCGCGGGCAGGGCTCGTAAGTCAGGCCGCCATCAATGTAATCGCCGGTGCGGTAGCGGAGGACAACCGTCCCGCGCGCGTCAAGCGGCGTGAAGACAATCTCGCCGGGCTGTCCGTTCGGGACGGGCTCGCCGGTCTTCGGGTCCACGACCTCAACCACGCCGAGGTCGGGATAGAGATGGTAGCCTGCGGGGGTTTCGTTCACGGGCACGGGGCATTCGGCGAAGGCCATCTTCGCCTCGGTGAAGCCATAGGTCGTGACCACGTCGAGTGACGGCGGCGCGCCGAGTTCAAGGGCGAGGTTGTGAAGCTTGAGGCGCATGCCATCGGGCACCTTCTCGCCGCCAAGGACAATGCGCCGGAGGTTCTCGCAGCGGACGCCTTCCTCCGCCGCCTGATGCAGGACATGATAGACGAAGGTTGGCATCCCGATGAGCACGTCCGGGTGGATCTTGCGGAGGAAGCGAAGCTGCCCCTCGGTGCCCATGACCTTGCCGCCGCCGGTGCTGGCGGTGAACACGCCGAAGCTCGTGCCGCCGTAGTGCGTCAGCCAGAACGCCAGGTGCGGCGCGTAGGGAAACATGTTCAACAGCCTGTCCTCGCGCCGTGCGCCGCACACGCCGAAGACGCGCTCACCCGCAAGCTGGAGGTTCGCGATGTCGTGGTTCGTGTAGAGGAACGGGACCGGATCGGCGCTGCGGCCCGTGGTGCTGGTGAGGAAGATGGGGCGGAACTCGGATTCAAAGCCTTCGGCAACGTGTGCACGGCCGCGGAGCAGCGCACGGAGGATGGACGACGGGCGCCGAGAGAGGACGTTGCGGTCGGGCACGAGGAGGAAGTCGCGGACCTTCTGCGGATTGTCGGGCGTGTTGAGCAGGTCGAGCTTGCTCGTGAACGGCAGCCGGCGCAGGTCGTCGAGCGAGCGGAAGTCATCGGCGGAAAGCTTCAGCCGGCGGAACATCTCGCGGTAGTGCGCGGAGAAGGGCAGCACCGTGTCGCGCAGCCAGTGCTGGAGCCGGTCTGCCTGGAGCGAACGGACGGTGGATTCAGGCAGCCGCTGCCAGTTCGTGGTGAGGAGTTTCGTGCTCATGGACAGGCTCCTTTCGGTTCACGAGTTTTTTGATTTCTCCGAGATTCTCCTCGGCCACGCGGCGGCCGATGGAGATGTATTTGCCAGGGTTGGAAAAGTCGTGCCACCGGGAATCACACGCGAGCGGGCGCAGGACCACGTCGGCCTGACGGCAGGCATCCTCGGCGCTGCGAATCTGCCCGCCGATGACGGCGCGCTGGGTCACATCGAGGATGTTGCCGTAGGCGAAATAGTTGATGTGCTGGTTGATCATGCGGAGGAAGCCGAGCCCCTTCCGCTTTATTTCCACCTGTTCGCGCTCGTGTTCGCGGGCGCAGCGGAGGAAGGCGGAGGTTGGAATGATGTTCACCGCGAGCACGCGCTCCACCCCCGCCTCGCGCAGCACGTCCACCGGCAGGGGATCGGAGACACCGCCGTCGATGTAAGCCTCACCGCCGAGCCGCACGGGAACGAAGACGCTCGGAATCGCGCAGCTTGCCAGGACGGCGGCGGAAACCCCGCCCGTGCCGAAGACCACGCGCTCGAGCGTGTCAAACCGGGTCGCGACCACCCGCAGCGGCCGTGCAAGCTGCTCGAACCGAACGTCACCAATGCTGCGTTCCAGCCGGCCCTTTACGGCCTGACCGTGGATGAATCCGCGCCGCGGCGGGAACGCGGGGTCGATCAGCTTGAACAGGCCCCACCTGCCCTCCAGCTCGCGGGCCTTGCGCTCAATGAACTGGCCGTCGTGCCCGAACGCCCACAGCGCACCGATGTAGGCGCCCATGCTCGTGCCGGCGACGATGTCCACCTCGATGCCGTTTTCCTCCAGAACCTGCAGAACGCCGATATGAGCAAGGCCCTTTGCACCGCCGCTCGAGAGGGCAAGGCCGATGCGGCAGCGGCCGATCTCCCGTGCGAGCCGCCGCAGGTCAAACTTGAACGCCGCCGGCCATTCACCACCACAGTGCGAGTGCAGCGCGTCCATCGTGGCAGGCGACTCATGGAGGTTCAGGTGCGCCGGCTGGCCGATCTGCTTGATGAAATCCTCCGCCGGCTGCGGCACCTGGCCATCTTCGAGACAGAGCACGAGTTTCAAATCCGTCGCCACTCCGTCACGAGCCGCACGCAGTTCGCGATCAAGCTGGTTGAACTCGAAAAGACTCTCCACCGTCTGCCGCGCGAGCACGTAGGTGGCGGCGGACCGGTTCGCAGCCTCTGCCAGGGCCTGGCGCGGCGTGTCTGCGTCCACATGGACGAGCACATGGACGAAATGCCGGGCGCAGTGGCCCAGAAAAGCGGTGAGGAACTGGCGCTCGGCCGGCTGGTTCGTCACCCGGAGCGTGAGGCGGTCAAAACTGCCGAGATGTTCCAGCTGTTCCGCGAAGGCGAAGCCGTTGTTGGGCAGCGAATGAAGCGGGCTCCAGATTTTCGGCGTGGCCCCCGCTTCAGACGGCAAAACTTCCAGAAGCAGCACGCGTTCGCCGGTGACGGATTCCAACACTTGCGCAAGGGACTCGGCAATCAGGCGATCAGGAACGCGACGAGAGGCGGAGGCGAGGGTGACAAGCCGCCCCGCGCAGTTGAAGGTGGCCTGCGGGGGGCGGGAGAGTGAGGACAGGAGTTCGGACCTCCGGATATCCCACACGGACTTTTCATTTGGATGCGACGCTGGCACTTCCGTCTTCCCGAGCGACGGATGCCGCGGAACCACCCGGACCTAGCCCTTGCGGCTTCCCGGCCTGCCGTCGCTGCGATTGAAGGTTTGGCTGAGTATGTAGCCCATTTTGCTTCTCTGTCTGGGCCAAGCTAGTGCAGAAGTCGTGCCTGTCAAATTTGAGAAGGCCGGGAAGCGACTGCATCCGGGCCCCGCAAAGGCATCACGTCAGCATTCGTGGAGTTGACTCCGGGAGTGAACGCACGCGCCGCTTCCAAGAGGCAAGCCGGGGCCGCCCAAAGTTCCCCTGCAAAGTTTGCGCTGGACGCTTGCGCCTTCGGGCGGGGCTTTCCTATTCTCGCAGCATGAAACGAGTTCTAATCCTCACCGGGCTGGCCGGCTGGCTGGCGCTGTCCGGAGATGCCGGTGCACAGAACCCCGTCGGCGACGCCGTGCGGCAGGAATTGGAAGACCGGCTCCGTCGTGTCGAACGTGATCTGGAGGCCGTAAAGGAAGCCAACGACGCTTTGCGCAGGAAACTTTCCGGCATCGAATCCAGCGTCGGCGAAGTGGGCCGCGCCGCGGTCGAACGCGCCAACTCGAACAACAACATCCTCAAGCTCACCGCCACCAAGGACGAGCTGCTCCAGTTGGAAAAGGCCCTCAAGGAGAGCGAGCAGCATCGCGAGGCCGACAAGAAGTGGTTCGTCGAGCAGCTCAAGGAGCTGGGCAGGGTGATCGCCTCCCCGCCGTCTTCCCCTTCCACATCCACGCCCGCGCACTCCCCGACGAAGTCCGGCAGGAGCAAAGGCGACTCCGGCGGTGAGAAACCCAGGACGCTGCCGCCTGGAACTCCTGACACCGGCGTCTATCACCTCGTCGAGAAAAACCAGACCGCGCTGGAAATCCTCAAGGCCTACAACGACGATCTCAAAGCCAAGGGTCGCACGACAAAAATCACCTTGAAGCAGCTCGAGGCAGCCAATCCCGGCACGAACATGGACAGGCTTCGCTCCGGCCAGAAGCTCTTCATCCCCATCCCGGAGAAGTGAGCCGCGCATGAAGTTCATCCGGCGCGCGCATCTATTCCTCGGCTGCTTCTTCACGCCGCTGCTGCTCTTCTACATCCTCACCGGCTGGTATCAGACGGTGAATCAGAACCGTCTCAAGCACCCGAGCGAGGCGGAGACGCTCCTGCAAAAGTTCCGAGTGGTGCATTCCGACCAGATTTACCCCGCCGAGCAGGAGTTCGAGAAGCCGTCCTCGCCCAAGTATTTCAAGGCGTTCGTCGTGGTCATGTCCATCGCCGCCACGCTCACCATCGCATTGGGCCTGGTGCTCTCCTTCAAGCTGTTCCGCCCCGTGTGGCCCGTGTGGCTCTGCCTCGCGCTGGGCATCCTGCTGCCCATGCTCATGCTCTGGCTTGGCCAGAAACGCTGAACAGCAGGGGCGGGCGACAACTTCAAGGCTCGGAGAAAGCTGGTTAAAACCCCACAAGCGAGCCTCTCCGCGGCAGAGGATTGTTCGATTCCCGCCCGGACCGCATGGCCGCAGCCGGCGTCAGACGTTGAACTTGAAGAGCAGCACGTCGCCGTCCTTCACCACGTATTCCTTGCCTTCCATGCGATAGAGGCCCTTGTCCCGCGCGGCGGCGACGGAGCCGCATTTCACCAGGTCGTCGTAGGCGACGGTCTCGGCCTTGATGAAGCCGCGCTCGAAGTCGGAGTGGATGACGCCCGCCGCCTTGGGCGCGGTGTCGCCGGCGTGGATGGTCCACGCGCGGACTTCCTTCTCGCCCGCCGTGAAGTAGGTGCGCAGGCCGAGCAGATGATAGGTGCCGCGGATGAGCGCGCCCACGCCGCTTTCGTCCACGCCGAGTTCCTTCAGAAACGCCTTCGCCTCGTCGGGCGAGAGGTCAATCAGGTCGCTCTCGATCTGCGCACTGATGACGACGGCTTCGCAGGCGAGATGCGTCTTGGTGTAGTCGCGGACTTTCTGCACGAAGGCGTTCGTCTCGGCGGTGGCGAGATCGGACTCCTTCACGTTGCAGGCAAAGATGGTGGGCTTGTCCGTGAGCAGCCAGAAGGTGCGGGAGATGACCTTCTCCTCGGGCGTGAGCTGGACGGAGAGCGCGAGCTTGCCGGCGTCGAGCACTGGTTCGAACTTCGCGAGCACGGCGTCCTCGGCGATGGCCAGCTTCTCGCCGCGCTTCACGTCGCGGGCGATTTTCTCGCGGCGCTTCTTCACGGATTCGAGGTCGGCGAGGACGAGTTCGGTGTTGATGATCTCGATGTCGCGGACGGGGTCCACGCTGCCGGAGACGTGATGGATGTCCGCGTCCTCGAAGCAGCGGACGACCTGCACGATGGCGTCCACCTCGCGGATGTGCGTGAGAAACTTGTTGCCCAGGCCTTCGCCCGTTGCCGCGCCCTTCACGAGGCCGGCGATGTCCACGAACTCGATGGCCGCCGGGATGACCACGCTGGTCTTGGCGATCCCCTGGAGCACATACATCCGGTCGTCGGGAACGGTCACGACGCCGACGTTCGGGTCAATGGTGCAGAAGGGGTAGTTCGCCGCCTCGGCCTTGCGGGTGCGGGTGACGGCGTTGAACAGGGTGGACTTGCCTACGTTGGGCAGGCCGACGATTCCAGCTTTTAGCATAAGAGGCCGCAGAGCGTGCGCGGCGGCGGAGGCTTTGCAAGCGCAAAGGCGGCTACTCCACGGTGTCCATCTGCGCGCCGGGGCAGAACTCGCCGCTCACGGGCCGGTTGCGCCGGCTGCCGGTGGGGCGCACGTCGTTGACCGGGTTGGGCCGCATCATGCGCTTCTGCCGCTCGCGGTCGCCCGCGCCGCGCACCACGGGGATGGGTGCGCCGGTGTTGATGTCCAGGCCGGTGACATACATCGCCGCCGAGCCGGTCATGGGCAGGGGGATGAAGTCCTGCACCTGCTGGAGGTTCCACTTCTCCTGCTTCAAAAACTTTTCCACCGCGCCCATCTCCTCATCGGTGCAGCCGGGGAAGCTCGAAATGAAATACGGCACGAGATACTGCTCCTTGCCGGCCTCCTCGCTGAGCTGGAAAAACTTTTCCATGAACGCGGGGAAGTCGGCCGCCGGCTTGCGCATCCGGCGCAGCGTGCCGGGGTCCATGTGCTCGGGCGCGACCTTCATGTGGCCGCTCACGTGGTTCTGCACCAGCTCCTTCATGTATTCCGGCGTGCGCAGCGCCACGTCCATGCGGATGCCGGACTGCACGAAGACGTGCTTCACGCCCGGCTGCGCCCGCGAGCCGCGCAGCAGGTCGAGGCCGGCCTTTTCATCAATGCCAAAGACCGGGCAGATGGTCGGCCAGAGGCAGCTCGGGCGATGGCACTTCTTACACTCCTCGGCGTGGCCGTTCTTCGCGCCGTAAAGATTGGCCGTCGGTCCGCCGAGATCGGAGATGGTCCCGCGAAAGGTGTCGGACTCGGTCAGCTTGCGGATCTCCTTCATCACGGAGTCCACGCTGCGGCTGGAGAGGAACTTGCCCTGGTGAAAGCCCAGCCCGCAGAACGTGCAGCCGCCCGCGCAGCCGCGCGAGACGATGATGGAGTCCTTGATGGTCGCGAAGCCCGGCACCGGCGCGGTGTAGCTCGGATGCGCCAGCCGCGCAAACGGCAGTTCGTAAAGCGCGTCGAGATCGGGACCGTCCACGGGAAATTCCGGCGCTTCCTGGAGCACCGCGCGGTTGCCGTGCATCTGCACCAGTCGCTTGCCGCAGTGCGGCGTCTGCTGCGCCTCGACGACCTTGGTCAGCCGCATCAGGTGCTTTTTGTCCGCCTGCAACTCCTCCCACGACGGCAGGATGATGCAGTCCGAGAAATCCGCCGCCGCCGTGGCCTTGGCCCCGAGAAACAGCGCGGTGCCGCGAATGCCGCTGAAGTCTTTGCGGCCGGAGCGCAGCCGCTTCGTGATCTCGCGCACGGGCACCTCGCCCATGCCATAGACGAGCACGTCGGCCTTCGCGTCGGCCATGATGGAGGGCTTGAGCTTGTCCTCCCAGTAGTCGTAATGCGCCACGCGCCGCATGGATGCCTCCATGCCGCCGAGCACCACGGGCACGCCAGGGAACGCCCGCCGCGCCATCTGCGAGTAGACAACCGCCGCGTGATTGGGCCGTTTGCCCGGCACGCCGCCCGCGCTGTAAACATCGTCCTTCCGCTTGTGGCGGGCGGCCGTGTAGTTCGACAGCATCGAGTCGAGGTTGCCCGCCGTGACACCAACAAAGAGCTTCGGAGCGCCCATGCCCTGAATGGAGTCAATGTTCGTCCATTCCGGTTGCGCGACGATGCCCACCCTCAACCCTTCCGCCTCCAGCACGCGTCCGATCATCGCCGCACCAAACGACGGATGGTCCACGTAGGCGTCGCCGGTGATGATGAGCACGTCGAGTTCGTCCCAGCCCCGCGCGTCCATCTCGGCGCGGGACATGGGCAGGAACGCGGTGGCGTCCGGCGTGTTTTTCTTCGAAGCAGCGGGCATGTCAGACGCGCAGGATGCGCCATCGGCGGCGGTTTAGCAAACGGAAGGCGGGGACAACGCGGCTCACCCGTAGAGCGGCTGCGGCGTGAAGGTGTCGTATTCCAGATTGCGCACGTGCTGGTTCACCCAGAAACCTGCCAGCACGGTGCCCAGGCCCGCGGCCACGAGGAAGCCGATGCCGAACCACCGCTCGCCCGCGACGATGCTGCCCCAGGTGACGACAAGATTGGTCCCGGCGAAGACCGCGCAGGCGATCATCGCATCGCGCCGCTTGTCCAGGTAATGCAGCACCATGAGCAGCGACATGAAGATCACCAGCAGGAACGTGCCGATGAGCGCGATCTGGAAGATGCCCGCCTGCACGGCTCCCAGACCGATGACGGGCAGTATCCGCTCCGCGCCCAGGATGAGCACGATGGTGAAGAGCCCCTGCACCTTGAGCAGCAGGCTGAAGCCTTCCTGCAACGCGGTGATCATCCCCTGCTTGCGCTCCGTGACCTGCGCGAGCGTGCCCTTCTTGAGGACGTGCTGGAAGAACAGGTCGTTGGCCACCGCGAAGTCGGTCTCCAGCTTGAGGAGGAAGACCGCCATGCCGGGGACGATGGTCAGGAAGGCGAAATACACCACGCGGTCATACACCGGCGCGGAATGCAGCAGCCCGGCGATCTGCTCCGACGACGGGTCCAGCCACCAGAAGAGGAATTTGTCGATCCAGATGCCGAGGTTGTAAAACAGGCCGCAGAGAGCGAGCTGCCAGTATTTGCGGAAGCAGCGGAGAAATTCAGGATCGCCCACCTCGCGGTTGCCGACCTCCTTGTAAATCGCGCGGAAGAGGAGCAGCAGCAGCACCGCATGGCCGAGCGTGAAGCCCACCATCGCACCCGTCGTTCCCGTCCACTGGCTGCCCAGCCACGCACCGCCAAAGCTCGTCACGCTGCCGATGGCGAAGCCCCAGAGCACCTGTGCGTAGTCCTTGATGGCCGTGAGGAAGATGCCCGCCACCCAGATGCCGCCCACCAGTGCCGTGAGCATGGCCGCCGCCAGCCGGAAGAGCAGCGGCCCCGGCACACACCCGACGAAGAGCACCAGCCCGACCAACGAGAACATCAGCATGCTCCACGCGATGGAAAAAACGAACGTCGGATAAATCCGCTCCGGCTGGCGCGCATACTCCTGATCCGCCGCGTGACGCGTGAGAACCATCTGGATCGGCCCGCTCAGGACGAGTGTCACCGCATACACCAGCGAGATGGTGCCGAAGAACATCTGCAGTTCATCGGCATTGCTCACCGTGGTCAGCACCGCCCCGAGCATTCCCAGCGAGATGACCGACACCAGCCAGGGTCCGCTGCCGATGAGCGCGGCGTAGCCGTAAGCCTGCATCAGCCCGGTGTAACCCTGCTTGGCCAGCAGCTTGTTCAGTTCAAAGCCAACGCCCGCCATGTTTCTGCCCGGAAGAATGCTGAGGCGGCGGGGGAAGCCAAGAACTCATTTCCCGCCCGTCGCAGCACCGCTCACTTCACCAATTCACGGAGCGCGGTCTTGAGCACCTTGCCGGTGGCGTTGCGCGGAAGCGCTGGGACGATGCGGAAGTGGCGCGGCACCTTGTAGTCCGCAAGCTTCTCGCGCACGAAGTCGTGCAAGGCATGCTCGTCGAGCGTCACGCCGTCGTTCGCCACGACAAACGCCAGCGGCTGCTCGCCGCGCCGCGCATCCGGCACGCCGATGACCGCCGCGTCCTTCACCCCGGGGAACCGGTGGATGACCTCCTCGACCTCGCGCGGATAGACGTTGATGCCGTTGACCAGCAGCATGTCCTTCTTGCGGTCGGTGATGTAGTAGAACCCGTCCGCATCGCGATGGCCGATGTCGCCGGTGTAGAGCCAGGCGTCGCGGATGGTCTTCGCGGTTTCCTCCGGCTGGTTCCAGTAGCCGCGCATCACGTTCGGGCCGCGGATGCACAATTCGCCCGTCGCACCCACCGCGAGTTCCCTGCCGTCATCATCGCGGATGCTCAACTCGACGCCCGGAATCGGCACGCCGACGCTCCCGGCCTTGGGCGTGCCGAAGATCGGGTTGACCGTGGCGACCGGACTGCTCTCGGTCGGCCCGTAGCCCTCGATGAGCGGAATCTTCGGAAACCGCACGTGGAACTGCCGCAGCACTTCGAGCGGCAGGGGCGCGCCGCCGCTGATGCACAGCCGGAGCGACGGCAGTTCGACGCCCGCCGGCAGGCCCGCCAGAGCCCGGTGGATCGGTGGCACGGCGGGCAGCATGGTCGCGCGGCGGTGGACGATGTCATCAAGCACGTGCTTGAACGGGCTGACGGATTTCACCAGAACGATGCTCGCGCCCTTGAGCAGCGGCGTGAGCGTGCCGACGGTGAACATGAAGCTGTGGAACTGCGGCAGCAGCACGAGAAGCCGGTCCTCCTCGTGGAAGTCCAGGCAGGTGAAGCAACTGCGGACGTTCGAGAGCAGGTTTCCGTGCGTGAGCATCGCCCCCTTGGGCCGGCCCGTCGTTCCCGAGGTGTAGAGCAGCGCGGCGAGGTCCGGATCATCCAAGCTGGCAGGCGCGGGCGCGTCCGCCTCGGCCAGCGCGGCGAAGTCCTCGACGCGGAGAAACTTCAGCTCCGGCCGGAGCGCGGCGAGCCTGGCCTGGTTCTCCGCGAGGCTGTGGTCGGTGATGACGACCTGCGCGCCGGAATCAGCCAGGATGTAGGCGACTTCGTCCGGCTTGAGGAAATTGTTGATCACCGTCACCACGCCGCCCGCCCGCCAGACGCCGAAGAGGGCTGCTGGAAACTCGGGGCAGTTCTTCAGCCACACCGCCACGCGGTCGCCGCGCCGGACGCCGAATTCCCGGCCCAGCGTGCGGGACAACCAGGCGGCCCGCTGGGCGAGCCAGTCGTAGGCCAGTTGCGCCTCGCCCCAGAAGATGGCCGGGTGATGACGGCGGCGCACGACGGTTTCGGCGAAGGCGGCGAAGAGGTTCATGGTGAAAAACTAGGAGAAGGAATCAAAAATCCAAGCTCCAAGGCGGACGGACAGGGGTGGGCTTGGGGTGGGCGCATCTCAATTTCTTGCAAGCATCCAAACGAAGGGACCCTGAGCTATCGCGAAGCGATGCCAGCGATTAACCGGGGGTAAGGAGCCTGGCGACGCCACCCCCGGAATCCGGGTGCCTGGCGACCCGACCCCGGCAGGGGTCGCAGCCGGTTCGTTCGCCCCTGGCTGGCACCCCTTCAGGGTGCCTTCTTTTCCCGCATCTAACCGGGGGGTATCGCTTTGCTCAACCCCCGGCTAATGGCTGTCAGCCCTCCGGGCTGCAAGAAAGTGAGATGAGTGCTGCGTCCGCTTCGGGTTTCTTTGGAGCTTGGAGGCTGGGATTTGGAGCTTATCATCCCCACCGTGATCGACACTCCGGGACAGCTCGCCGACTTCCTTCCGCGCCTGCGCGCGGCGGAATGGATTGCACTGGATACGGAGGCCGACAGCTTGCACGCCTACCCGGCGAAGCTGTGCCTGCTCCAGTTCAGCATCCCCGGCGCGGACGTGCTGGTGGACCCGCTCGCCGACATCGACCTCGCGCCGCTCTGGGACACGTTGCGCGGACGCGAGCTGCTGCTGCACGGAAGTGATTACGACCTGCGCCTTCTCCGCGAACACCACGCATTCGTGCCACATGCGGTTTTTGACACGATGATCGCCGCCCGGCTGCTGGGCATGATGAAGTTCGGTCTGCAGGACCTCGTGGGGCAGACGCTCGGCGTGACGCTGGAAAAGGGGCCGCAGAAGGCCGACTGGGCCCGGCGCCCGCTGACCGGACGCATGGCCGACTACGCCCGGAACGACACCCGCTATCTCCACCCGCTGGTCACCCGGCTGCGCGAGCAGCTCGTCGCCAAGGGCCGTCTTGCGTGGACCGAGGAAAGCTGCGCCGCGCTCGTGGCCGAATGCGCGATCGTCCCGCCGCCGGAGCCGGATCGCGAGTGGCGCATCAAGGGCGCGGCGCGCTTGACGCGCGAGGAGCTGGCCGTGCTTCGCGAGCTCTGGCACTGGCGCGAGCGGGAGGCGACGCGGTGCAACCGCCCGCCGTTCTTCCTCCTGAGCCACGATGCGTTGCTGGACATCTCCATCGCCGCCGTGGATGACGCGCCGCTGGATCCGCTGCTGCCCGCGCGATTCGCCCCCCAACGGCGCGAGGGTGTGCTGCAGGCCGTATCGCGCGGACTGGCCGTGCCGCTGGATGAATGCCCCGAAAAACTGCGTGGAATTTCATACCACCCCACGGATGCCGAGCATGCCCGCTTCGACCGGTTCAAGGCGCACCGCGACCGGCAGGCTGCGGAGCTGGGCATCGACCCGACGCTCATCGCCAGCAAACAGACACTGGAGTGGCTTTCGCGCAACGGAAGCAAGCCGGAGGAACTGCTGCTCAAGTGGCAGCGCGGGCTGATGGGGTTGTAGTCGCAACCTTCAGGTTGCGAATGAAAGCAGCGCGCGCAGGCTACTTCGCCACCGGCTTCATCGTCAGCGGGTCGCGCAGGGGCTGGTCCACGAGGCGCCCACCGGCCAGGGAGTCGAGCCGCACGGGATGGTCCGGATGGCCCTTGAGGATTTCCTCCTTCGTGCCAACGACAAGGATGACGATCTTCTCCGGCGTGAGATACTTCGCGGCGACGCGCTTCACGTCGGCCTTGGTCACGGCGTCAATTTTCGAGCGGTAAGTTTTCCAGTAGTCCGGCTCCTTGGCGAAACGGCCCGTGAACTCGTCGCCCGCGAGCGTTCCGGCCACCTGCCGCTTCGTGGCGAACGTCTGCGGGAACGTCTCGATGAACTGCTTCTTGGTCGTGTTCAGCTCCTCGTCGGTCACGGTGTCGGTGGCGATCTTCTTCATCTCCTCGATCACGATGCTCGTGGCGTAGGCGACGGTTCGCGACTTGGACTGGAAGGCCGCGAGGAAGCTCATCGGATGATACACGCCGCCGGGGAAGCCGCTGCCCGCCGAGTAGGCCAGCCCCTCGTCCGAGCGGACGCGGTTCATGATGCGCGAGGTGAAGCCGCCGCCGCCGAGGATGTCGTTCATCACCTGCGTGGCCGGGAAGTCGGGGTCGTCGCGCTGGATGCCGGGCAGCAGGATGGTCACGCGGCCTTGGGGAACTTCCTTGTCCACGAGATACACGCCGGGTGCTGCGAACTTTTTCTCTGTGGGCACGGGCGGCGGGACTTCCCCGGTGAAGGGCCACGCGGCGAAGAGCTTCTCCAGCCGCGCGGTCATCGCGGCGGAGTCAAAGTCGCCGTTCACCGCGATGACGAAGTTCTTCGGATGGAACCAGCGCCGGTGAAACGCTTCGATATCCGCACGCATGATCGAATCAAGCGATGCCTGCGTGCTGTGGCGGTTGAAGTAAAAGCCGTCGCCATAGGCGAGGAAGCGGCGCTCGCGCTGCTCGATCTCCGCCGCGTCGTCATTGCGCTGCTTCATGGCCTGCAGCGTCTGCTGCTTGCGCAGCGCGAGCTTGTCGTCCTGGAAGCGCGGCGCGGTGAGCACTTCGCGCAGGATGGCGAAGCCCTCGTCGAGGTCTTTGGAGAGCAGGTTCAGGCTCACGCTGCCCTGCGTGTCGCTGGCGGCGGAGTTCAGGTTCGCGGCGAGGAAGGCGAGTCGCTCTTCGAGGTCTTCGGCGGTCTTCGACTTCGTGCCACCGCGCGCGAGCAAATAGCCCGTGATGCCGGCAAGGCCTTCCTTGCCGATGGGGTCGAGGTAATCGCCCGTGCGGACGAGGACGGAGATGTTCACCAGCGGCAGCTCGCGGTCCGGCACGACGTAGGCGACCGGCCCGGCCTTGAGCACGACGCGGAACTGCTTCGCGTCCGGCGGCGAGTAGTTCAACGCGGGATATTTGAGCTTCTCCGGCCGGTCCGGAATGTCAGCGGCGAAGGCGGGGACGGAGAATGCGAGGGCGGTGAGCAAGGCGAGGCGGTGCATAGTCAGAAATCGGGTGGCAAGGGGATTCTCGGT
>JBAYGL010000087.1:0-13860 GCA_041666725.1 Limisphaerales bacterium | reverse complement strand
GATCCGCCGCGCTGCCATTCTCGGCGCGCTGCCGGGTCTGTGTCAGCCCCGTCACACATTCAGGTGACGCACACTTGGGTGGTCGTGGGCCGTCCAGAAACAAGGCCGACTGGACCAGAGGTGTCAATTGCCGCGGAGGTGCGGGTTTGAAGTCTGCGACGCGACGGTTGATGTCCGCCAAATTTTCGGACGTCAGCGTCCTGGCCAGCCGGTCGGCTTTTCCTTGCAACTGTGGGTTGCTGCCTTCGCGCAAAGCCAGCCGGAACCAATACACGGCCTTCTCCGGTTCGGAGGAGGTAAAACCCATCATGTTGTCAGTGTGCGCATTTCCAATTTCTTCCTGAGCAGAAGGCACCCCGGCGAGGGCGAGCGTCTCGATGGCCTTCCATCTTTCGACCACCACGAGCGGGCCGCGATTGAAAGGGGAGCTTTCCAGCGCCACGGCCAAACTCCACAGCGCCTCAAACTCTCCGCCGGCGGCGGCCTTGCGCAGCCAGCGGAGTGAGGCGGCTCCATCATGCTCCGCACCGATACGGAGGCTGCTCTTCACCCGCGCCATGCCCAGGCAGGCTCCTGTTTCTCCTTTGGCGGCGGCACGCTCATACCATTCACGGGCCAGTTCCAGCTCGATCAGGCAGCCGATGCCCAGCTCGTGGCGGACACCGAGGCGCAATTGCGCCTCGACCACTTGCTGCGCTGCGGCCCGCTCCGTCCAGCGATACGCCTCCAGCATGTTGGGCTTGCCATCCCGGCCGCGCAGGAGGCGCTCCCCGAGTGCGTGTTGTGCGGCGGCTTCGCCTTTCTCAGCAGCGGCGCGGACTTCTGCCACAGGCGCGGCGAGCCAGCGTGCGTCCGACGCCGGCCCGGGCGTCGCCGCTGATACGGGCCGGAGTGCCGCTGCGCCAGCCGCCATCAGTCCGAGGACGATTGAGCGAAGCCTGCCGTTGAGGAAGGGAGGATTGGTCATGGTGCGCGGTGGAAATCAGTTGCCCGCCGGGCGGTAGCTCAGGCCAAGCTGGGCATGAACGGCGGAGGGGGAATCAATGGGGGTTCCGACCGGGACAAGCTTCAGCATCACGTAGAGGTCCTTGGGCCGCTGGTCATAAAACTGGAACCAGATGAGATACTCCTGCTCCTGCTTCAACTCGCCGCCTGTCAGCGGCTGGACGAAAACCTGGTAGGGAGTCACCGACTCCTCCCACGGCACGTCCCTGATGCCGGGGCCGCCGCGGAAGAACTGGCGGAAGCCCTTCATCTTCCCGGTGCGCGGCAGGACATACCAGTTGCTCGGAATGTTGCGTTGCAGTCCGGCGAACGCCCACGCCAAATCACGCGCCTCACCCTTCGGCACGGTGAAACGGATGCCATCGAACCCGGTGCCGTGCTGGTTCAGCATGACTTGCAGGAACTTTTCCGTGCTGCCGGACTCCTTCAACTCAACCTTGGTGAACGCGTCCGCCGCCGCCTGAGTGGCTTCTTCGAACTGCCGGCCGTTGGCGGGCGTCTCCTCCTCCATCCACTTTGCGCGAGCGGCGGCGGCCTGACGCAGCAGGGCGGCGGACTCTTTGTCCGCAGCATCTGCGGCGACGGTCGCGACGAACACAAACATCAGCGTCGAGGCGACGCGGGCCATGTTGCAACGCCAGCCCCGGCATTTGGTTTGGTGGGTGTGGTGCGGGCTCGCGGTGGTCATGGGCTTGTGCGTTGGCGATGAGGTTGGGGATTTGGGAAGTTTATTTCAGCAGCTTCGGCGCAAGCCGTTCGGCCAGTTCAGCGCCCGCAGTTTGCAGCGCGGTCTTGGCGGCGATCTGTTCGGAAATGTCCACCACCACGCTGGTCTGGCGTTCCACAAGGAGCGTGCCTGTGGCGGTGTCGCGAATTTTCAGCTCCACGCGGGCCTTGCATGTTTGCAGGTTGCCCCGGCGCGGGCCGCGCTCGCTGAAGGCTTCGCCGAGGATTTCAAAGTCCGGCTTCGTCTTCGATTTGTCGTCCACGAGCGTGAAGCCGCACTCGCGCAGGATGAGCCCGATCTCCGTCTCCGCAGCCGGGTCCACCGTCGGTGCGCCGAAATGGACTTCTGGAATCTTCACCAGCACGGCCGGACGCGCGCCGGCCTTCAGAGATTTTTTCAGCGCTTCCAGGCGCTCCTCACGGGTGCGAACCCTGGCGGCGAGTGTGTCGCTCTTCGTCGTGATGGTCCTGGCGATCTTGCCGGCCAGCTCGGTGGCGAGGTCGCTGAGGGAGGTGCCCGCGTTGCCACGCGCAATCTCGCCATACACACGGCTGGTTTCCGCGCTGATGATCTTGGCCACGGCGAGCGTTTCGTTGCCGGCCTTGAAGACGCGGCCCGTGACCAGAACTTTCGCGCCGGTGAGCTGGCCGACCTTTGCAGCGGTCTCAGCCTTCACGGTGCCGGAGAGGCCCAGCTCCTGTTCCCCAAGCGCCTTTTCCAGCTCGGCACGCTCCAGCGTGATGAGGTCGCCTTCCGTCGAGAGCAAGGCGTTGAGCAGCGTTGCAATCTTCGGGCCCGCATCGCGCAGGCCGTCATCTGTGGCCTCGAAGTTGAACACGGCGACGGTGAGCGGCGGCGCGGCGGCGAAGGCGGGAGCACAGAGCAGCAAGCCCAGCAGGAGGGAGCCGATGATTTTCATGACAGTTCGGAGGTGTGACGGGAGGCTGGAATGGTTCATGGGGTGGAGGCGAGTAATGTTGACGGCGGTGACAAGGCCAGTTCGGCCAGACGCATCAGGGCCAGCTGCGCAGCCGGGGAGCTGTCGAGTCCGGCGAGCATGGACGCCGGAGCGAGCACCACCGCTCCGCGACCGACCTGCACCCGTTCCACCAGTGGAGGAACGGAGGGTGAAACTGCTCGCGGGCTCTGGAGCCAGACCACCGCCAGTCCCTCCTTGGCGCGGGCCAGCACAGCCGCTTCCAACCGAAACTCGCCCAGGTTTGAGCCCGGCGTGGAAACCAACAAGGCCAGCCGCCCGCGAAAATCGTTCCAACTTTTCGCACCGGTCAGCTCGTTGACCGCAATCCCGTGCGCCGCGAGCACGGGCCGCAGCAGGCCGGACTCATCGGACAAACCAACCGCCTGCCCACCGGCGAGGAGCTTGAATGCGGTGAGCAGGTTTTCCGGGTGCGCCCAGACTTCTGTGACGCCCAGCAGCTTGCCGTCGGCGTCGAGCCAGCGCGCCGCAAAACGGGCGGGCGCCCGCAACTTCGGAAACTCAATTTCTGCGGTTTCCAGAATGGTCTGGCCGGGCAGAACGGTGAGTCGCTTCCACGCACGAGGACCGCCCACCGGCGCGACCGTGGCCGAGGAGAGCTGGAGCAGTTGAATTCGCACCTCGATCCGGGCCGCCTCTGGGGCGGAATTGCGGAAACGCACTTCCACTGCGCGCAGGCCGTCGGCAAAAACCTGTTGTGGCTCCGGCAAACGCACCACTTCCAACGCACGGGCTGAAACCACCAGCAGCACGAAGGCAATCGATGAGCTCACCAGTCCGAGCCGGGGTGTTCGCCACCGCGCCACGTCCCTGCCGGACGCCGAAATCGAACCGGGTGGCACAGGCCGCCGGCCTGTGCCACCCGTCGACTGCGCCGCGTCCGGGCTCATAGCGCTTCCCCCAGCGCCGTCGCGCGGATGCGATAACCGGCGGCGGCCTTGCGCGGCTCACCGCTGGACCACGCCAACCGATCCCCCACCACCAGCACATTTCCCCTGGCGTCAAAAAGGATTTCGAACGTCTCTCCGTTCAATGCCACCCGCTGGCCGCTGAAGGTGATGAAACGGCGGCATATCCCATCGTGGCAGATCTGGACCAGCAGCGGCACGGAGGCCGGTGGCTGCGCGTCGGAGGCCAGCACGAGCTGGGAGCCTCGACCGTCCAGCAGCACGGTTTGCAGTTGGTCCGGAAAAAGGCCGGCCAGTTCGTGGTAAATCTTCCGGCTCTGCGCCAGTTCGGCGGCGCTGAAGCCGAGGGAGTGCCCCCGGCGGAATCCGGCGAAAAAGCCCAGCACCAGGCACGCAGTCGCAAGACCCAGCCCCCAGGCCCACAAGTGACCGCCCGATCTTCCGGGCGATCCCCGCGAGCCGGCTGCTTCACCGGCTTCCGCCCGGCGGAGTTGGCGGACGACGGTCTGCGGGAATTTCTCCCAGTATTCCGGCGCCCGTTCGGGCACGCGCACCGCGCGGAGCAACTCGTTCAACTCATCATCTCTCCGGTTCATGCGCCACCTCCGCGAACCCGCACGCTGGCGAGCAGTTTTTTCAGCTTTCGCCGCGCCATGAAGACGCGCCAGGAGACGGTTGTTTCCGCGCATCCCAGCGCACGGGCGGCTTCGGCGTGATTCAGGCCGTCGCAGACCGTGAGCACGATGGCCGCGCGCTGCGCCGGATCGAGCTTGAGCATGGCTTCCTGAACCTGTTGCGAGAGCGGAGCGCCGTCCGGAGCGAGGGTTTCGCGCTGTTCGCTCCACGCTTGATGGACCGTGTTCCGCCGGGCCGCCCGGGAACGCCAGTTGAGACATCGGTTCGCCGCGATGCGGTAAAGCCACGAGGAAAAACTCGCGTCACCCCGGAACCCGCCGAGCTGCCCCCATGCGGCGATGAAGGTCTCCTGCGCCAAATCCTCGGCTTCGGCGAGCGAGCCGGTCATGCGGTAGGCGAGAGCGTGAATCATGCGCTGATGGCGGCTGACAAGCCGCGCAAACGCCGCGTGGTCGCCCGTCTGACTGTCGCGAACCCACCCCAATTCCTCATCCGTGTCGGCCATGCAACGTTAGTTTTCCACCGTAGGACAGACGGGAGGGTGAAATCCTTGGAGGGAAGTGAAAGAATTGCGAACTGCGGGAAGTCTGCGTCGAAAACGGCGCACACCAGCCATCGCCCTCCATCACCCCTAACACTTCACCGATCCACACCCATCACAGCAACCGCGTCTGCTTCTCGTCTTTCGCCAGGGCTTCGCCGAAGCTTTCCACGCGCGCGCGGCGGCTCTCCATGATGTTCTTTTCCAGCTTCAAGTCGTAGGCCACCGGATAGTTGCCGTCGTAGCAGGCCATGCAGAAGCCGGCGCGCGGCAGCCCCGTGGCCTTCACCATGCCCTCCTGTGAAAGGTAGTGGAGGGAATCTGCGTTGAGATACTGGCGGATCTCGTCCTGCGAGTGGTTCGCCGCCATCAGCTTGTTGCGGTCTGGGAAATCAATGCCGTAGACGCACGGGTTCATGTGCGGCGGGCAGGAGACAAGCACGTGCACTTCCTTCGCACCGGCTTCCTTGAGGCTGTTCACGCGTGTCTTGCACGTCGTGCCGCGCACGATGGAGTCGTCCACGATGATGACCCGTTTGTCGCGCACAAGATCGCCGATCAGGTTGAGTTTCACGCGCACGGCGAAGTCGCGGATGAGCTGGCTGGGCTGGAGGAAGCTGCGCCCGACGTAGTGGTTGCGGACGAAGGCCATCTCGTAGGGAATGCCGGACTGCAGGGAGTAGCCCAGCGCGGCGGAGTTGCCGCTGTCCGGCACGGGGATGACGAGGTCCGCCGCGATGGGGTGTTCATGGGCGAGCTGGCGGCCCATCTCGACGCGGGCGCGATAGACGTTGCGCCCGTTGAGGTTGCTGTCCGGGCGCGCGAAATAGACGTATTCGAAAATGCAGAAGGCCCGGCGTTCGTGCGCGGGAAACGCCTGCACGCTCTTCAATCCGTCCTTGTTGATGATGACCACCTCGCCCGGCTCCACGTCGCGGACAAACTTGGCGTGGATCAAATCAAGCGCGCAGGTCTCGCTGGACAGCACCCAGGCGTCCCCCACCTTGCCGATGGACAACGGACGGAAGCCGTGCGGGTCGCGCACGCCGATGAGTTCCTGCTCGGTCATGATGACGAGCGAGAACGCGCCCTCGATGCGGCGGACGGCGCTGATGAGCGCGTTTTCCCCGCGCGGGTCGGTGGGCTGCGCCAGCAGGTGGAGAATGATCTCGCTGTCCACCGTGGTCTGGAAAATGGATCCCCTGGCCTCCAGTTCCTCGCGGAGCTGGGATGCGTTGGTGAGGTTGCCGTTGTGCGCCACGGCGATCTGCCCGCGCGCGCAATCCACCGTCAGCGGCTGGGCGTTGCGGATGTGCGAGGAGCCGGTGGTGGAGTAGCGCGTGTGCCCGACGGCCATGGAACCGACGAGCTTGTGCAGATCCGCGCCGTCAAAAATCTGCGGCACCAGGCCCATGCCCTTCTGCTCGCGGAACTGCTTGCCGTCGCACGCGACGATGCCCGCGCTCTCCTGCCCGCGGTGCTGGAGCGCGTAGAGACCGTAGTAAGCCAGTTCGGCGGCGTTGGGATGTCCGAAAATCCCAAAGACTCCGCAGTAATGTTTTGGGTGGTTGGGCGATTGCATCGGGCGCGCTGCGGGCGAGACTCAAGCGGACGACCGGCGCGTTGGCAAGTGGAGAGTGCAACGCCGCCGCCGTCCGGGCACGTGATCCCGCTGCCGCCTTCCAGGTTCTGGAGGGAGCGGGAGCTGAAGCTGCGCGCCCGCCTTGCAGCTCCCGGTTGCCTGCGATACGCTGACGGCATGTCAAAGTGGTTGGCTCTCATTGCAGCGGCGTGGTCCACGCTGGTCATTTCCGGCGACTTGCACGGAGCCGCCTCCGCGCCGGAAGCTCCCGTGAAGAAGGTCTATGTCCTCCCCATCCGCGAGGACATCATGCCGCCGCTGGTCTACGTGGTGCGCCGGGGCGTGAAGGAGGCGATGGAGGCCAAGGCCGACCTGCTGGTGATCGACATGGACACCCACGGCGGGCGTGTGGACGTGACCGAGGAAATCATCGGCATCATCGACAAGTTCCCCGGCCAGACCGTGACCTTCGTGAACAAGAAGGCCTTCAGCGCCGGCGCATTCATCTCCTTCGCCACGCAGAAAATTTACATGGCCCCCCAGAGTGTCATCGGCGCAGCCGCCCCGGTGATGGCGTCACCCACGGGAGGAATCCAGGAAATCGGGGGCACGATGGAAGTGAAGGCATCCTCCGCCATCAGCGGGCTGGTCCGGGTCAATGCGGAGAAGAACGGCCACAATCCCGCCGTCGCCGATGCGATGATTAAAAAGACGACGGAGCTCAAGCTCGATGGCAAGATCATCAACGAGAAGGGCCAGATCCTCACGCTCACCAACCAGGAAGCCGAACGCGAATACGGCCAGCCCGCCAAGCCGCTGCTCTCCGCCGGCACCGTGGACAGCCTGGACGCGCTGCTCAAGAAGCTGGGGATGGGGGCGGCGAAGGTGAAAAACGTCGAGCCCAGCGGCGCCGAGAAGCTTGCCTCCTGGATCAACACCATCAGCCCGCTGCTGCTCATCATCGGCATCGCGGGGATTTACATCGAGTTCAAGACGCCGGGCTTTGGTTTGCCGGGCATCATCGGCATCACGGCGTTCGCGATCTATTTCTTCGGCGGCTACGTCGCCGGGCTGACCGGCCTGGAGTGGGTGGCGGTGTTTGTCGCGGGAATCGCGCTGGTGTCGCTGGAGCTGTTCTTTTTTCCGGGCACCCTCGTGCTCGGCTTCGCGGGTCTGGGCCTCATCCTCGTCTCGCTCGTGATGGCCATGGTGGACCTGTATCCGGGCGCGTCCAGCTTCCCCACGCTGCCGCAGTTGCGACTGCCGCTGAACGACCTCTGCATTGCGGCATTTGGCTCATTGGTGGTGATCGCCCTTCTCAGCCGTATCCTGCCCAAGACGAACGCCTACCAGGCCATGGTCTCGCAAGGTGCGAGCGGCGCGCAGACCGAGGCGTCCATCGAGTCGGCGCAGCAACAGCGTCTCGGCCAGGTGGGCGTGGCGCTTTCCACGCTGCGGCCCGGCGGCAAGGCGCAGTTCGGCGACCAGATTTTCGATGTCGTCTCGGAGGGCGACCTGATCGAAAAAGGCAGCCAGGTCCGCATCATCGGCAACAGCGGGCATGAGGCCGTGGTCAAAGCGGCCTGAGCGGGTGGTCTGATTTTGGGTGCAGGGCCAAGCATGCCGCTTCGCTTCCTGCCTCCTCCGTTCCGTCAAACTTCATCACTGAGGCCGGCGCCCGCCGCCGCCGGTCCGGAGCAAGCAACTTGACACCAGCCGCGCATCCGACCTGAATTCGCCGCGCGCGCCAGATTCCATCCACAGCATGAACCTACCCACCGGCACGACTTCCCCCGCTCCGCTTTCGACGGAGGCAGACAACAGCTCGGCAACGACATATCTGGCAAAAATCGCGGCGGGACTGGCTTTGCTGACTCTCTTCGTCTTCCTGCCGGCGGTGAATTGCGAGTTCATCAATTACGACGACGACGTGTTCGTCACGAACAACCCCAAGGTGGCGGCCGGGCTCACCTGGGAGGGAATCAAGTGGGCGTTCACCTCGGCGGACATCGACTACTGGCGGCCGTTGAGCTGGCTCTCGCACATGCTCGACGTCGAGCTGTTTGGCCCCGTGGCCGGAGCCCACCATTTGATGAACCTTTTGATTCACTGCGCTGCGGTGGTCATGGCCTTTCTTGCCCTGCACCGCCTGACCCGGGCGGTGTGGCCCAGTGCGGTGGTGGCTGCGCTGTTCGCGTGGCATCCGCTGCATGTCGAGTCCGTCGTCTGGGTGGCCGAGCGGAAGGACGTGCTCTGCGGTTTTTTCTGGTTCTTCACCCTCTGGGCCTACGCGCGCTACGTGGAGAGTCCGAGCCCGCGCAACTATCTCACGGTGTTCGCCGGGTTTGTGCTGGGCGTGATGTCCAAGCCCATGATCGTGACGCTGCCCTGCGTGCTTTTCCTGCTCGATTACTGGCCGCTGCGGAGGATTGACGCCTCCGTGCTGATGTTGTGGCGAAGCGGCACCTGGCGCTCCTCGCTCCCGAAGCTTTGGGCCCTGGTCCGCGAGAAACTGCCGCTCCTGGCGGTGATCGCGGTCCTTTCAGTTTCGACGGTCTACTCCCAGCACCGGGTGGGGACGTTGAGCAAAATGGACGAATGGTCTGCGGTCCTTCGCTTCCAAAACGCCCTCGTCAGCTATGCAAGCTATCTTGTCCAAACGGTGCTGCCGGTCGATCTGTGCGTCATATATCCGCTGAAGGACATCCCAGCCTGGCAATGGCTGGCGAGCGGGTTGCTGCTCGTGGCGATCTCGCTCGCCTCCCTGCGCCTGGCCAGGCGGGCTCCCTTCGTGATCGTGGGATGGCTGTGGTTCGTCGGAGTCATGGTCCCTGTGATCGGAATATTGCAGGTGGGCGGGCAGGCCCGTGCGGATCGCTACACGTATCTGCCGCTGACAGGCGTCTTCATCGCCGTGGTCTGGGGTGCTTTTCAGTGGGCGGGCGGCCACGCAGGACGGCAGCGGATGCTGTCGCGGGGCGTCTTCCTGGCCTTGCTGGGGTGTGCGCTCGTTGCGCGCAGCCAGATACCCCACTGGGAGACCAGCGTCACTGTCTTCCGCCGCGCGGTGGACGTGACGTCGAAAAATGTGATCGCTTTGAACAACCTGGCGAGCGAACTCCTGATCCGCAACCAGCCACGCGAAGCCCTCCGCTATGCGCAGGAGGCGGCCGGGTTTACTCCGTGGCAGATGCCTTGGATCAACGTGATGTCCAGCCATCTGGTCCTCAACGATTATCCCAGCGCACAGCGCGCGATGCTCGCCGCGTTGAAACTGGATCCAAAGAGCGATCTTGCCAACGGAGCGATACAGCAACTGGCCTTCGTTTCATCGAAGCAGCCGGAAAACATTCTCCTGAGAAAACTGCTCGTCAGCGCCCATGTCGCCCGTGGAGATTTCAACGCCGCCGCCCTGCAGCTTGCGGAGGTGGCTCGAATCGCACCCAACGACATTGATGCCCGGATCGACCGGGCCGCCTATCTCGCCGCCGCCGGAAAGGAGGCCGAGGCCATCACTGTTCTGGAGGACGCGCTGAAGCAATCCCCCGCGAATGCGCTCGCACACAGCAACCTTGGATCTCTCCTCACCAGACAGGGGCGCACACAGGAGGCCATTTCCCACCATCTGGCCGCCCTGGCCGCAGATCCGGAGAACTACACCAGCCGGCACAACTACGCGCTGCTGCTGGCCCGGACCGGACGGACGGTCGAGGCCAGGAACGAGTTTGAGCGCGTGCTTCAGCGCAACCGGGACTTTGAGCCAACCTTGCAGCGCCTCGCATGGCTGCTGGCCACCCGCGCGGAGTGTCGCGATGGCACCCAGGCACTCGCGTTGGCCACGCGGTTGCTCCAGGTCATAAAGAAGGACACGCCCGAAAATCTCGATGCGTTCGGTGCCGCGGCCGCGGCGGCAGGCGACTTTGACCGGGCGATCAAATCTGCACAGATGGCGATTGATCTGGCCCGGAAAAACAATCAGGCCCCGCTGGCGGATGCCATCCGTGCCCGCCTTTCCCTTTATCAATCGCACCAGCCTTACACGGAATCCTCCGTGCGTCCCCCCAGTCTGATCAACAAGCCCTGAAGTCGCGCTGAAGCAGGCGCGTTCCCGCCTCCGGCCGGCCCTTCGCGTTCTTCACTATTTACTAATCACTCACCACTCCTCACTTTCCCCTCCCGTGCCGCTTCCTCCGCTCATCGAGATTGTCCCGCTCACGTCGCCCGTGCGCGCGGAAATCACCGTGCCCGGCTCCAAGAGCATCACCAACCGCGCCCTCATCCTCGCCGCGCTCGCCTACGGGCGCACCACCTTGCGCGGCGCGCTGTGGAGCGAGGACACGCAGGTGATGACCGACTGCCTCCGCGCGCTCGGCTTCACCGTGACTGTGGACGATGACCCCGCCGAGTCCTGCAACCGCACCATCACCGTGGACGGCCTCGGCGGACGCCTCCCGCGCGCGGGCACGGCGGAGCGGCCGCTGGAGTTGTTCGTCGGCAACGCAGGCACGGCGGCGCGCTTCCTTGCGGCGATGGTCAGCCTCGGCGACGGCGTGTATCGCCTCAGCGGCGTGCCCCGGATGCACGAGCGCCCGCAAGCCGCGCTCTTCTCCGCCCTGCGCGAACTCGGCTACCGCGTGGACTCGCCGAACGACAAGCTGCCGGCCCTCATCTTCGGTAGGAGACGACGTGAGGAGTCTCTGACTAATTCCCCAGATCCCAGACCCCAGACCCCAGACCCAAGTCAGAGACTCCTCACGTCGTCTCCTACGGGGAAGTGTTCCGTCAGCGTCACGGAAAGCTCGCAGTTCGCCTCCGCGCTGCTGCTGGCCGGCGGCGTGGGCGGCTGGCAGGTGGAAATCACCGGCGCGAACGAGGACGAACTGCCCTACGTGGACATGACCCGCGAGCTGGTGAAGGTCTTCCCGACCAAGGGCGGCGAGTTCCAAATCGAGCCGGACGCGTCGAGTGGGAGTTATTTCATCGGAGCACAGGCACTACGCGCGCATTTTGAGGTGCTAGATGACCTGAAGGCAGGAAAGACTTCGCTGAACACGAGCAGCATCAAGGTGTGGTGTTGGGGGATAAGCAGATGGCAAATCGACTTCGCCTTTTCGGATTTGATTACACCAAACTACAATCTTGGGCACAGGCCACAAAACCCATTCGATTTGGTTGAACGTCCGAAAACCGTTTCGCGCGCGAAGGAACTCGGGGACAGCATAATGACCTTCATTGTCATTGCGCCGATTTTTGACCGCCAAACTCGTTTCACCGACCTCGGCCGCCTGCGCGTGCAGGAGTGCGAGCGCGTCGTCGCGTTGCGGACGGAGCTGACCAAGTGCGGCGCGAAGGTCATCGAGGAGGGCGACACGCTGACGGTCTTCCCCTCCGCCCTCCACGGCGCGGAAATCGAGACCTACGACGACCACCGCATGGCGATGTGCTTCGCGGTTCTCGGCTTGAAAGTGCCCGGCATCAAAATCAAGAATCCCGCCTGCGTGAAGAAGACCTTCCCCAATTTTTTCCAGAAGCTCGCCACCCCGCCCCCGAATGGCCTCGGTGCCGAAATCCGCGACGCCGCCACCGGGCGGAAGCTCGCGGTGGAGGAGTTGTTTGCTGACTGACGCCTTCGTAGTCGCAACCTTTAGGTTGCGCCTGGCCTGACGCGCAGGCTAAAGCCTGCGACTACGAGCGCCGCCGACCTTCAACCCGAAACGCCAAACCCCAAACCCGAAACCCTGTTTTGACCAAACCCTTCGTCATCGCCATTGACGGTCCCAGCGCCAGCGGCAAGGGCGTCACCTCGCGCCGCCTTGCGCAGATGCTCGGCCTGCTCACCGTGGACACCGGCGCGATGTATCGCACGCTCGCGTGGCATTGTCTCCGCATGAAGGTGGACGTGAGCGACGACAAGAAGGTCGCCGCGCTCTGCCGCAAGTGGAAGACCTCGCTCGTCGTCGCCGACGGTCATGTGCGCCTGCTGGTGGACGGCTATTATCCCGCGCAGGAAATCCGCACGTCCGAGGCCAGCGCCGCCGTCGCGCACGTCGCGCAGATCCGGTTCGTGCGCGACTGGATGAAGGCCAAGCAGCGCGAGTGCCTCCAGTTTGGCAGCCTCGTGATGGAGGGCCGCGACATCGGCTCGAACGTCTTCCCTGAGACGGACTACAAGTTCTTCCTCGACGCCAGCCCCGAGGTCCGCAAGACCCGCCGCGAGCGGGACGGCGTGAAGGAAGACGTCCACGCCCGCGACAAGCGCGACAGCCAGCGCGCGCACTCGCCGCTCATGCCCTCGCTCGGCGCGAGGATCATAGACAACTCGCACCAGGTCGTGCAGGAGACGTGCGACATCATGGTCGAGGAAATCAACGAGCGGCGGAAGGCGAACCGGCTGGCGCCGCTGAAGGCCGTGGCGTGAAAAGCTCCGGGCCCCAAGGCGCGTGTGTTCAGTGTGAAGTGAGGGCAACGCACCGAGCCTTCTCCCTTCCTCGGAGGAGGGGAGAAGGTGGCCGCAGGCCGGATGAGGGGTGGAGCCGCCCGTGCCGCCGACGCCAACCCCTCACCCCGGCCCTCTCCCCTTGCTCCGCAAAGGGAGAGGGGGCCTGTCCCTTTTTTTCGGCGACGTGGTTTCAGTTTGAAGCCTGGAGCTTGGGTTTAGGAGCTTCGTCTCGCGCATGAAGCCCGTCTATCGCGTCACCTGGCTTTCCGCCCGCGCCTACTACCGGCTCTGGCATCGTTGGCGCGTGTTCAACGCCGGGCGCGTTCCCCGCACCGGCCCGGTCATCATCGCGGCGAACCACGCCAGCTACCTTGATCCGGCGTTGATCGGCAGCGGCGTGCCGCGCCCCATCAACTACCTTGCGCGCGAATCGCTCTTCCGCTCGCCCGTGTTCGGCTGGTATCTGCGCGCGCTCAACGTCGTGCCCGTGGATCGGGATGGCGGCGGCGCGGCGGGCCTGAAGGGCATCCTCGACCGGTTGCTCAACGGCGGGGCCGTCATTCTGTTCCCCGAGGGCACGCGCACAAGTGACGGTCAGTTGCAGCCGGCGCGCGCCGGCATCGGCCTGACCGTCATCAAGTCCAACGCGCCCGTCGTGCCCGTGCGTGTCTTCGGCACGTTCGCGGCGTGGAGCCGGCATCAGGCGCTCCCGCACCCGCGTCGTGTGATGGTGAAGTATGGCGAGCCGATGGATTTCCGGGAGCTGCGCGAGGAGGCCAAAATCTGTTCCAAGCCCCGGCTGAAGGTGATTTATCAGGAGGTTGCGGACCAGCTCATGGCCGCGATCGCGAAGCTGGAGCCGGTGGAGGATGCGCCGCCCGCAGGCGTCCAGAGCCGGTCAGCGAATCGTTGAGCCCCGCCCCGCCTCATACCAATTACCGGTGAAATCTGGTTGAACCCAGGCGCAGGGAACTGCGTTCCTCCCTCTCCCTTTGCGGAGCAAGGGGAGAGGGCCGGGGTGAGGG
>JBAYGL010000086.1:0-13914 GCA_041666725.1 Limisphaerales bacterium | reverse complement strand
GACCGCGCGACGGTCGGGGCGAACGTCTCCGTGCTCGGCTCCTACAGCGAACAAATGGGCGTGCTGAAGGACAATCTCACGGCCGCGAACAGCCGCATCAAGGATGTGGATGTGGCGCAGGAGAGCACCAACTTCGCGCGTTACAACATCCTCGTTCAGGCGGGCACGGCGATGCTGGCGCAGGCGAACTCCACTCCGCAGTCGGCGTTGAGGCTGATGCAGTAACCGGAATTCTGCGCCTGGCGCAGGCCGCCGGACGATGCCGCAAGGTGTCGTCCGGCGTTCCCGTTCCACGGGGTGGGCGCTCGTCCAGGCGGGCAGGCCCTTGAAAGGCGGTCGCCTCTTTCGTCAAAACGTTCGGGCGACGTATCTTTCACTCGTGGGAAGTGTCGGTTTCTGCAACACAGTTTGCTGCGGATGCCTTCCGCTCCATCCCTTCGGCTCCGGCAAAACAATTTGCTTCAAAACTGGGCGGCAATTGTGAAACAGCCCCTAAAGTATTCCGGGTTTTGGCCGATGGGATAAACCGATGGACTTGGGTGTTTCAGGCCTGGCCTCTGGTTTCGACTGGCGCACGCTGGTGGATCAGTTGAGTGCCGTGGAGCGCGCGCCGCAGCAGCGGATGCGCACAGAGCAGAACCGCATCGACCAGCGGAAGAACGCCTACGCGAGCATCCAGACACAGCTGGGTGTGTTGCGGTCTCGTGTGACGGCTCTGAAGGATCCCGCGCTGTTTTCCAGCCGGACGGCTTCTGTGTCGGATTCAACCGCCGCTACGGCCACGGCTGGCTCCGGTGCGCCGCTCGGGCAGTTCGCCTTCGCCTTTCAGCAGCTGGCGACCTCCGCCAGCCAGCAGGGCACGGCCAACGTTGGCCAATCCCTCAGCAGCACGAGTGACGTGTCCGGGGTTGTGCTGTCCGGCGCGGGCTTTGCCGCAGCGGTCACGGCGGGGACGGTGACGGTCAACGGACAGCAGGTCGCCATCGCGACGACGGACACGCTTCAAAACGTGTTCGACAACATTTCCGCAGCCACCGGCGGCAGCGTCACCGGGAGCTACAATCCGGCCACGGACAAGATCACGTTGAGCAGCGCCGGGGAGATCGTGCTCGGCAGCGCCACGGACACGAGCAATTTTCTCGGCGCGGCACGGCTTTACAACAACGGCACGGGCACGGTGGCCAGCAGTGCCGCACTGGGCGCGGTGCGTCCGTCGGCGACTTTGAACAGCGCGAACCTCGCGACGGCGGTCAGCGATGGTGGAAGTGGCGCGGGGGCCTTCACGATCAACGGCGTGAGCATCAGCTTCAGCGCGACGGGGGACAGCCTCCAGAACGTGCTGGACCGCATCAACAACTCCACTGCTGGTGTGAACGCGAGCTACGATGCGTTGAACGACCGGTTCACCCTGACCAACAAGGCCACGGGGGATGTCGGTGTGTCGGTGCAGGACGTGACCGGGAATTTTCTGGCGGCGACCGGCTTGGCGGGCGGGACTCTCAATCGTGGCAAGAACCTCATCTACCAGATCAACGGCGGGTCCAGCCTGGTGAGCCAGTCGAACACGATCACGTCGGACAGTTCGGGACTTGCCGGGCTGACCGTCAACGCGCTGAAAGAAGGGGCCACGGCCACCGTGTCCGTGGGGACCGACACGGCCAAGGTCAAGGCGGCGATCCAGGATTTTCTCACCGAATACAACAAGGTGCAGTCGGTCATTGACTCGAGCACGGCCAGTTCCACGGACGCCCAGGGCAAGGTCACGGCCGGCATTCTGGCCAACGATCCTGAGGCTTCGGACATTGCTTCGCGTCTGCGATCCGGGGCCTACGGGCAGACGACCGGGATCAACCCCACCTTGAAGAGCCTTGCCGATCTCGGAATCACATCAAACGGCGACAACAACAATCTTGCGGTCGGCGATGAGACTGCTCTGGACTCGGCCCTGCAGAGCCAGCTCGGGCAGGTGCAGGCACTGTTCACCGACACCAGCCTGGGGCTGGCCACGCGGATGGATGCTTACCTGGAGAAGACCATCGGTGACAACGGCACCCTTTTGGACAAGCAAACCAACTTGGGGGCGCAGGTGACGGACATCGACAAGCAGGTGGTTGACTCGGAGCGCCTGGTGCTCGCCAACCGTCAGCGGTTGATCGACAGTTTTGTGGCGATGGAAACGGCACAGGCAAAAACGAAGCAGCAATTGGAGTTCCTGCAACAGCGGTTTGGCTCATCGACGTCAGGCTGAGGCGGGGTTCGCATTTTTCCTTCAGCAGGCGGGGAACACACTCAAGCAATGGCGGGTCATGCCGATGAGATCATCATGTCAGGTTCTCGCAAAAACATTCCCATGCAGTCCGTTACGAGGGTTTACATGGACGGACAGCCGGTGTCGCTGCCGGAGGGGGTCCGGTCGCTTTCGGGCATCCGCGCGTTCCTGACGGGCGAGGCGTTGCGCCGCAAGCGGATGTTGTGCGGTCTTTCGCTGGATGGCTGGCCGGTGGACACTTCCACCACAATGGCTCCGGGACTCTCAGCCAGGGTGATTGCGAGCAGGACGATGAGGTTTAACGAGCTGCCAGTGCATTTGATCCAGCTGGCGCGGGAGCAAACTTTCAATCTTCGCAGGAGGCTGGAGCAGACCGGTCTGCGCATGGCCATCAACAGCGCGGGCCCGGCCCGGCAGTTGTGGTGGGACATGGTGCCCGAGCTGCACGAACTCGTGGTCACGTTGTCACTCGTGAGCCGGGTTCAGGGAGGCGGGGAGGAGTCGCCCTCCGCGCGCGCGCTGGGCGTGATGCTCGGACGGATGGAGGAAGAGCTGGCCCAACCGCACGAGGGAGTCGAGATCTCCGAGTTGGTCGAGGATGAGTTGCGCCGCTGGATTGAGGCGGTGGAGTTGGAATTGTCACCCGTTCATGAACCCAGCACCCAGCAGTAACCGGCGCGGGCTCGTCCGGTCGTTTGGCCCGCTGCTGGCCATGGTCGGCCTCGTCGCCGGGGTCGGTTGCGATACGTTTGACAGCCAGTTGTCCGAGTTGACCCACCCGCTGGCACCGCCGTGGAAGCCTGGCAATGTGCATCGTCCTGCCGCATCCCTGCCGGCTTCCCTGCGTCGCGTCGCCGTGCTGCCGCTGGCGGCGACCGAGGGTCAGGAATTGCAATCCGGACGGGAGATGCTGACAGAATCGCCCGGGCAGGTTTTGACCCGTTCCGGACTGTTCGAGGTGGTGACGATTTCCGAGCGGCAGCTTCATCAATGGACCGGGCGGAGAAGCCTGGCCGCCGACGAGACCCTGCCGCGAAACCTTCTGGTCAAGGTGCGTGAGGAGACGGGTTGTGATGGTGTGCTTTTCGCGCGACTTACCCGGTTTCAATCCTATCCGCCGACCGTTGTTGGCTGGAACCTTCAGCTCGTCGCAGTGCCGGGGGCGGAGATCATCTGGGGTGTGGACGAGGTGGCGGACGCGCGCAACCCGGGGGTTGTGAGCGGCATGCAGCAGCTTTTTCGGCAGCGCGGAGTGACCGAGCTGGAGGCACGCCAGCTGGCGGCTTCGCCGCGGCGTCTGGCGGAATACAGTCTGGAGACGCTGTTCAAGACGCTTCCCCCCCGCTAAAGTTTTCCTGAAAAGAGCCGATAGTCCCTGTAGCCTGAACAAGCCCGGTCTGCCTGCCAGAACAGCGAAGGCAAGTTATGGAAATAAAAATCAACAACCAGACAAGTCCCGTGGGACAGGCGATATCCCGCGCCGTGAAGACGCCGGTGGGGGCGTCCACCGGGGAAACCGCATCCTTCGAGGGGCGTGCAAAACTTGACGCGGCACTCGCGTCCACTCCCGAAGTGCGGCCGGAAGTTGTGGCGAGAGCCCGGGAGCTGGTCAGCAAGCCGTCCTATCCGCCAAGGGAAATACTTGACCGGATTGCCAACCTGCTGGCGATTGAATTGAGCCGCTCCTGAACCCTGATCTTTATGCTGCGCGCCAATCCCTGGCAGTCTTACAAGCAGGTCGCCGCCCAGACGGCGACCCCCGGTCATCTCGTGCTGATGCTCTACGAGGGGGCCATCCGGTTTCTTGACCGCTCTCTCACAGGTTTTGGCATGGATGACCCGGCGGAGTGCAACGCGACGATCAGCAACAACGTGATGCGCGCGCAGGACATCCTGCACGAGCTCGACAATTCGCTGAACATCGAGGCGGGCGGCTCGTTGGCCGAGACATTGCGCTCGCTTTACCAGTATTTCGACCGCCGGCTGACCGAGAGCAATCTGCGCAAGACCGAAGATGGCATTCGCGAAGTGATCCAGCATCTGGGAGTCCTGCGTGATGCGTGGTCGGGAATGCTTCAGGGTGAAGGAGCCGCCACCGCCGCCGTGAGCCAGCCGCTGTCGCGGCCTGCCGCCTGACCGGACATGGATGCACGGGAACAACTGTTCGCGGCTTACGGAGACTGGCGCGAGTGGACCCAACGGGAGGGCGACGCCATCCGCGCCCAGATGTGGGCGGAGGTCGAGCGCTGTCAGAATGCCAAGGCGGAGCTTCAAGGGCGCATCCTCGAATTTACCGACGCCGCGCAAGCCGCAAGCCGCCGGGCCGGTTTGGACTGGAGTTCCGTTCAGAGTGAAATTTCCGCACTCGTTGCCCAGCTCATCTCCATGGAGCATCAGAACAGTGATTGCCTGGCTCTTCAGCGGTCGGAGGCTGAAGCGCAGCACTCGGACCTCTGTCAGGCCCATCGCAATTTGCGCCGGGTCCACGTGTCTTACGGTGCCGCCGCCAGTTCACAGTGGCATTCCTATTCCTGAGGCTGAGGTGAGCATGAAGAAGGTGCGGGACGGGGCTTCGATTATGCTCGAAATGGGTTTCCATAAGGAGCCGGTCTTGTTCTATTCCCCGCCAACAGCTCGTGTCCTGCAACCGGTGTCCACGATCGTGGGTGCGCGAGGCATCTGACAGGACGGACCGAATGATGAATCTGCCGCCTGAGCCTGCTCCCGCCGCCGTCCAGAAGCGGCCGGTTCGCCCGTGGCTTGAGGGAGGGCTGGCGGTGGTGGACCAGCGTGGCCGGTTGTTGCAGGCCAACGAACCGTTTTGGAACTGGCTGGCACTGGAGGAACGCCCGCCATTGCCCGCTCCGATCGAATCCCATCTGGGCATCCACAACCCCGCGTGGGTGGCCGCCATCATCGGGGCATTGGAGTCCGGTGCGGAATCCGGCCGGCTGCAACTGCCCGGCGGCGCGGACGAACAGGACCGGTGGCTGCGCGTCTGCTGGCTGCGGCGCAACGGTGAGTGGTTGCTGCATTGCGACGCCGTGCCATCCCCGCAGCCGGAGGCGCCGGTCGAGACCGTGAATGGATCCGGGAGCCCTGATCCGCGCCAGCACTGGCAGACCGAGTTGCAGTTGCGCCGCACCGAGGCCCAGTTGCAGAACCTCCTTGAGCGCTGGCCTGGAGTTGTCTTCAGCCAGCGGCCGGATCTGAGCTTTAGCAGCGTGAGCCCGATGGTTGAGACCTTGACGGGCATCGCTCCCGAGGATTGGACGCGGAGCAGCAGCTTCTGGGAAACCATCCATGAGGGAGACCGCGAGGAGCTGGAGCGGCAGTTGCGGCAGTGCGCGGCGACCGGTCAGAGCACCACCACTCTGCGCATCCGGAACCTCACCACCGGCCGCATCGCGTATGTGCTGGAGCAACGCAAGGCCATCCTGAGCGGCACGGGCCTGGTGCTCGGCTACGAGGGTTTTTGGGTGGACGTCACACGGCAGACCATCGCGGAGAAGTGCATGACATCGGGTGCATGGAAGGAGACGCTGGCCGTGCTCACGATGGGGCTGGCGCATGATTTCGGGAACATCCTGGCAGGCATTCATTCCCTGAGCGAAACCCTGGAGGATGTGGTTGCCACGGCTGCGCCGGACCACCGGGGAAGTGTGAACCTGATCCGGCGCAATGCGATGCTCGCCAGTCAAATTGTCCGCCGCATCGTGACCTTGCATCAGGGCAGGCTGGGCGAGTTCGGTTATCACTCCCTGAACAGTCTGATGGCCGATTCGGAGGAGCTGGTGCGCAAGATCGTGCCGCGGCGCATCCAGGTGGAGTCGGAGTATTCCAAGCAGGACCTGCCCGCCTACATGGACGCCGTCGAGTTCCGGCAGGTCATCGTGAACCTGGTCCTCAACGCCGCCGAGGCCGTCACGCAGGTGGGCAAGATACGGCTGATCACGGCACGACACCCGACTGCACCCGTGGTGGAGAACTGTCAGGGAACCCTGCCGCCGGCACCGTTGCTGGAAGTGACCGTGGCCGACACGGGGACCGGCATACCCGCCCGCTATCTGCGGAGCATCTTCGAGCCGTTCTTCACCACGAAATCCTTGAGCAAGGGCACCGGCCTGGGGCTTTACAACGCCCGTCTCTTTGTCGAGCGGCACAAGGGGGCGATCTCCGTCGAGTCAAAGGAAGGCGCTGGAACGGCGTTTCATCTCTGGCTGCCCGAAGCCACCTTCCAGGAGGCGGAGCGCCACCTGACGCACGACCAGGCGGTGCGCCGCACGCTCCTGCTGCTGGATTTGCCGGGACGCTCACGGGACGCAACGGCGGGATTCCTCCGGCACAACGGCTATCTCGTGGTGGTCGAGGAGCCGGATCGGGCCCTGGCGCAGCTGCACAGCGGGGACTACCGGATCGCCGCCATCGTGCTGCTGGCCACCGGCCAGCAGATGCCGTCCGTTGAAATGGTTCGCAAACTGCGCCGCAATGCGCCGGAATCCCGGTTGGTCCTGCTGGTGGCGGGGCGCAATCAGGACGAGCTGCCCATGCCGCTGATCGAGACCGTGGACCTGATGCTGCCCCAAGGCTTGTCGGAAAGCGAAATTCTCGGCAAAATATCGACCCTGTTCACCTGACGCACATGAACGCTTTTCACCGCACGCAGTCGGATGCCGCCGCGCATCACGTCCTCGTCGTGGACGATGAGGAGATCGTGCTGGCCGCGCTGCGTGAAACGCTCCGCCGGGAGGGATACACCGTGACGGTTGCCTCCAGTCCGTCCGAGGCGCTGCGGCACATGAAGGAGCATCTCTTCTCCGCCATCATTTCCGATTACCAGATGCCTGAGCGCACCGGGCTGGACTTCCTGGCGGACGCCAAGATCATCCAGCCCGACGCCACCCGCATCCTGATCACGGCGGTGCTGACGCTCGACACGGTGATCGAGGCGATCAACCGCGGTGAGATATTCCGTTTCATCGTCAAGCCATGGTTGCGGGAGGAACTGCTGGTGACGGTGAAGAACGCCATCCAGCGCTATGAACTGGTGTGCCGCAACTCGCTGTTGCAGGCCACCACGCTGGCGATGAACGAGAAGCTCGTCACGCTGAACCGCGAACTTGAGGGCCGGCTCACGAAAATCGAGGATCAAAACGTGCAGCTGGCCCGGTTGAACAAGGCGTTGTCCGGGAATCTCCAGCGCACCGCGCAACTCTGCGTGCGGGTGCTGGAGACGTTTTATCCGACCCTGGGCAGCCAGACACGGCGCGTGCATGCACTTTGCAAGGCGATGGCGGACGGCTTGGAACTGACGGTCGAGGAGCGCGACACGCTCGAACTCAGCGCATGGCTGCATGACATCGGACTGCTGGGGACGCCCCGCCAGCTGATCCGCAAGTGGCAGATTGAACCGGACAACCTCACCCCGGGGGAGCGCACTCTGATAGAACACCATCCCGTGCTGGGCCAGGAGCTGGCCGGCTTTGCGCAAAACCTCGAGACCGTCGGCCTGGTCATCCGGAGCCATCACGAGCGCTTCGACGGCCATGGCTATCCGGACCGGCTGCACGACGATCAAATCCCCTGGCTGGGGCGGCTGCTGGCGGTCGCCGTGGGCTACGCCCAGTGCGATCTGGAAGACCTTCAGGCGGCGGAATTCATCCGCCAGGGCAGCGGTCACGCATACGATCCCGAGGCGGTGCGGCATTTGCTGCGCTCGCTGCCGCACGCCTCGGTGCCGCGGCTTCAGCGCGAGGTGCTCCTCTCCGAATTGAAGCCCGGCATGGTCGTGGCGCGGGGCATCTACACCTCCAGCGGCCTGCTGCTCATACCCGAAGGCCAGCAGCTGACCGGACCTTATATCGACAAGCTGCTTAACCATAACCGAATTAATCCGATAACTCAGTCACTGGTTGTGTATTGCTAGGGAGTGAACCACACCCCTCGCGCCAGTGCTGAGATATGACAGAGACCCCGCCGCCCCAAGTGGGCGCATCTTCGGGCCGCCGCGAGGAATCGTGGTGGCGATGCTTGTTTGAACAGGCGGAGGATGCACAGTTGGTTTGCGATCAGCGCGGTCGCATTCTGGAGGCCAACCCCCGAGCCGGCTTCCTGCGCGGGCCTGCGGGTTCCCTCGTCCGTCGCGGGGACGCGCTGCTGGAGTCTTTGACAGACGCCACCCGTGGGCGTTTTACGACGCTGCTGCGTTCCGGCCAGCGCGGCCAGAGCACTCTCGGCGGCGTGACGCTGATGTCCGGCCAGCGTCTCGCGATGATGGCAGACATGCAGGTGACCGCGCTGGGGGACGGTCATTTTCTGGTGACAATCCGGGATTCGAGCCGCCGCTGGCGCATGGAATCCCACATGCAGCGGCTGGTGACGGCCCTGGATGCCACGCCGGATTTGTTCTTCCTCACCGACGCCGAGGACCGCCTGACGTATGTGAACACGGCATTCCAGTCGGTCACCGGCTATTCCATCGAAGATGCGCTGGGGCGCACGGATGACTTTCTGCGCTCGCCCGGACAGGAGCGGGTGATCCGGGAATATCGCGAGACGGTGCGCGCGGGCCGGGACTGGGTGGGGGAATTGCAAAACGTGCGGCTGAACGGCTCGACCTATCCGGTGGCGGCGACGCTCGCGCCCATCTTTGACTCCAAGGGCGAATACATCGGGCTGGTTGCCTCCGAGCGCGACATGACCCAGCGGCAGCAGTTGCAGGGACAGTTGCGGCGCGAGCGGGATTTTGTGCGCAGCATCCTCAACTCGGTCGAGGCGGCAATCTACACGGTGGATGCGGAACTGCGGCTGACGCATGTGAACGAGGCGTGGAAATCACTCCCGCCACAGCAAGGCTGGCTTCATGTGCAGTCTGCGCCGCAGGTGGGCCAGAGCCTTCTGGCCTTGGTGCCGGATGCGGAGCAGCGCGGGCAGTTGAACCGCATGTGCACCGAGGTTCTCGCATCGGGCCGCGCGCAGGAAATCCAGTTCGCGGCGCACAAGCACCATTGGTGGATGAAGCTCTCCCCGCTTCAAAATGCGGAGGGGACCGGCGGTGTGATCCTGCAGGTGGCCGACCAGACGCGGCTGCAGGAATTGCAGAAGCAGCTGTATCAGGCGCAGAAGATGGAGACCATCGGCGCACTGTCCGCCGGCGTGGCGCATGATTTCAACAACCTGCTCCAGGCCATCCGGGGAAACACCAACATCCTGCTGGCCGACGAGTCGCTCGCTGCGGCGTTGCGGGACAAGCTGGAACAGGTGGACCGGGCGGCCGAACGGGCCGCGGGCATCACGCGGCAGCTGCTGGCCTTCAGCCGCGATTCCGAGGAGGAGCTGACGGTCTTTGATTTCAACGAGCTGCTGCACGAGGCGAACCTGCTGGTGAAGCGTTCGCTGCGCGCAAGGGTGGATCTCATGACCGTTCCGGCTCCGGAGCCCGTGCGGGTGCGCATGGACGCCACGCGGGCCAGCCAGCTGCTGCTCAACCTCTGCGTCAACGGGCAGGACGCGATGCCGCGCGGCGGAGTGCTGTCACTTCGGAACACGATCGTCGAACTCAGCGAGGCGCAGATGCAGCGCGCGCATGCCGATCCGGGTGCCACGTTTCTCCGATGCACGGTGTCGGACACCGGTTCGGGGATTCCACCGGAGGTGCTGCCGCGCATCTTCGACCCGTTTTTCACCACCAAGGAGGTGGGCAAGGGCACGGGGCTGGGCCTGTCCATCGTCCACAGCGTCGTCACGAGGTCGATGGGTTTCATCGAGGTTGAGAGCATCGTGGGGCAGGGGACGACCATTCATGTGTTCCTGCCGCTGGTGGACAAGGCGACTCCGCAGTTGAGGGCGCAGGCGCGGCGGGTGGCGCGGCGGTGTTCCGGGCGGATACTGGTGGTCGATGACATGGACTTGGTGCGTGATTTTTCCAAGGCATTCTTAAGCGCGGCGGGGTTCGAGGTTTCCGTGGCTTCGGACGGGCTCGAAGCGATGGCGCTTCTCGAAAACGGAGGCAAAGGTCCCCAGGTGGACCTGGTGCTCACCGATTACAACATGCCCTGCATGACGGGTGTGGAGCTGGTCGAAGACGCGGGAGGCCGCTGGCCGCAACTCCGTTTCATACTCACCTCCGGTTATCTGGAGGAGGAGGAAAAATCAAAACTGGACGGTTTCCCCCATGTGCGGTGCCTGAGCAAACCCTATGGAACCCGGGAGGCGATGGACTTGATCATGGAGATGCTGGCCAGCGAACCGCCTGCGCCCGTCTGAGGCAAAAGGGCGGAGATCAGTTTCCTCTCAAGTCGGTCCGTGCTGCGCCGATAACACAGGTAACGACTTACGCCTTATGCCTCAAAGCGCTGAAACAATGATCGCCGATGTGGCGCAACGGGTCGACAAGATCGCGTTGGAGCTGGTGTTTGCGGAAGCGGGGACGGACAACGGCCTGCTCCCCATCAACAGCTTCCTGTCAGAAATGGAGGGCCAGAAAGACTTCCCCCCCGGGCTGGCTCCGGGGCTGACGGCCTTGCGCGGGGTGGTGGACCGAGTTTTCAACAGCACCGGCCTGTTTGATGCCGACGCCGTAAGTGTTCTCAACAAATGGGTGCAGTGGATGCAGGCTGCGGTGGGTGAACTGGCGGTGGGACGTCCCCTGCCGGTGCCGCCCGTGCCGGGCGCGGCTGTGGCGGTCGCTTCCCCGGCCCACGGCGAGGCGGGCGGGAGTGCTTCTGCTGCGGCGGCAGCCCCGGAAGCGGCCGAGCCGCTCGTCCTGAACATGGAAAGTGATCGCGAGCTGCTGGCGGAGTTCTCGAACGAATCTCAGGAGCACCTTCAGAACATTGAACTGGGCGTCCTCGTGCTGGAGGACAACCCGGCGGACATGGACACGCTGAACTCGATTTTCCGCGCGTTTCACACCTTCAAGGGCGGGTCGGGCTTCCTCAATCTGAAGCCGATCAACCGCCTGGCACATGAGCTGGAATCGCTGCTTGATCTTGCGCGCCAGCAGAAGCTCACGATCGACTCCGAGGTCATCGACATCATTTTAAACGGGGGCGACACCTTGAAACAGTTTGTCGCACAGATAAACAGCCAGCTTTCTGGCGGGTCGTCCCCTACGCCTGTTGTCATCCCCATCGCCGGACTGGTCGAGCGCATCCGTGCGGTGATGAGCGGAGGAGGGCGGCATCCCGCCCCGCCCCGCGCGGGGGCATCCGCCCATGCCGCGCCTGCCACGCAGACCGCCACCCCGCCGGTGCCGGCGGTCGTGGAGCGCTCCGGTCCCGAGTCCCGGACTGCGGCCACCACCGTGCAAACCACGATCACCTCGGTCAAGGTGGACACCGCGAAGCTCGACAGCCTCGTGGACATGGTGGGTGAGATGGTCATCGCCCAGACGATGGTCGCGCAGGACGAGCAGCTGCTTACGATTCAGAGCCAGCAGTTCACCCGGAACCTGGCGCAGCTTGTCCGCATCACGAAGGATTTGCAGCGCGTGGCCATGTCCCTGCGCATGGTGCCCCTGCGCGCCACGTTCCAGAAGATGAACCGCCTCGTCCGTGACGTGGCGGTGAAGGTGGGCAAGCAGGTGGAGCTGAAGATGGTCGGCGAGGAGACCGAATTGGATCGCACGATCACGGAGGAAATCAGCGATCCGCTGATTCACATGATCCGCAATTCCGTGGATCACGGCATCGAACTTCCCGATCAGCGCGTGGCGGCCGGCAAGCCCGCGCACGGCACGGTGACGTTGCGTGCGTTCCATCAGGGCGGAAGCATCGTCATCGAGATTGAGGACGATGGCGCGGGGCTGAACAAGGATCGTATTTTGGCGAAGGCGGTGGAGCGCGGGCTGATCAAGCCCGGCGAGACGCGGTCGGACAAGGAGATCTTCGCGCTGATCTTCGAGCCGGGCTTCTCCACGGCCGAGGTTGTCACCGATCTCTCCGGCCGCGGAGTGGGCATGGACGTGGTGCGGCGGAACATTGACAAGCTGCGGGGCAAGATCGAGATCCGTTCCACTCCCGGGCACGGCTCCGTCTTCACCATTTCCCTCCCGCTGACGCTGGCGATCATCGAGGGTTTGCTGGTGGGCATCGCCGGCCAGCGTTTCATCATTCCCACCCTGTCGGTCCGCGAATCGTTCCGGCCTTCGGCTGACATGCTTTCCCGGGTGCATGACTGCGGGGAGCTCATCAACGTGCGCGGGCACCTCATTCCGCTGCTCCGGCTGGGCAACCACTTCGGCTTGCAGTCCAATGTCACGGATCCGTGCGCGGGCATCGTCGTCGTGGTGGAGTGCGATCACCAGCAGCGATGCCTGTTGGTGGATGAATTGCTCGGCAAGCAGGAAGTGGTGATCAAGAGCCTGGGCGACGCGTTTTCCAAAAGCCCGGCCTTGTCCGGAGCGGCCATTTTGGGAGACGGGCGGGTCGGTTTGATTCTGGACAGCAGCACCTTGGTGAAGCTCCAGGCCGCGCCTGTCGTCTAGTCGGTGCTTCAGCCATCTGCGTATGTCCGCAACGCCGCCAGTCCGGCCATCTTTCGGGAGCACGCCTGCGACCGGGCCGCAGGTTCCTTCGACCACGGAGGCCGCGCATGCCCCTCCGCGGTTTCTTGAGACGCATTTTTTCCATCGCGAACAACCGGTTGCCAATCCGGCGGGCGGGCGTGTGCTGGTGGCGGATGATCACGAGCACAACCGCGAGATGGTGGCTCAACTGCTGCGCCAGGAGGGGCACCGGGTCACCGAGGTACAGGACGGCCGCCGCGCTCTTGAGGCGCTGATGGAAACGGAGTTTGACCTTGTGCTTCTGGACATCGAGATGCCGGAGTTGAACGGCTACCAGGTGTTGGAGCAGCTCAAGTCGAACCCGGTCTGGTGTCATCTGCCGGTCATTGTCATTTCCGCGCTCGACGATGTGGACAGCGTGGTCAGTTGCGTGGAGATGGGTGCGGACGATTATCTCGCCAAGCCCTTCAATCCGGTGCTGCTGCGGGCGCGGGTGCAGGCGTGTCTGGAGAAAAAACGCCTGCGCGACCAGGAGCGGAGGTTCCTGACCAGTTCGCAGGCCGAACAGCGCCAGTCCGAGCATCTGCTCCTGAACATCCTCCCCAAATCCATCGTGGACCGGCTCAAGGGCGGCGAGCGTGCCATTGCTGACAGTCTGCCGGAGGTCTCGGTTTTGTTCGCGGACCTTTCCGGTTTCACCCGGTTTTCGTCGCGCGTTCCCGCCTGCACGCTGGTGGGGTATCTCAGCGAGATTTTCTCCGCCTACGACCAGCTGGCGCGGGACCATGGGATTGAAAAGATAAAGACCATCGGTGATGCCTACATGGCGGTGGGCGGGCTTCCCGGCGGGCGGGCCGACCACGCCCGCGGCATCGGCCAGATGGCGCTGGCAATCCAGCGGATGATGCCCGGGCTGAATCAGAAGCTGGGTACCAACTTTCGGGTCCGGGTGGGAATCAACATCGGGCCGGTGGTGGCCGGGGTCATCGGAGCGGAGAAGTTCACCTACGATTTGTGGGGAGATACAGTCAACGTGGCCTGCCGGATGCAGACGCTGTGCCCGTTGGGGATGGTTCAAGTCACCGCCACCGCGCGAAAAGTTCTCCGGCCCCACTTCCGGTTCAAGCGGCGCGGCCTG
>JBAYGL010000085.1:0-14093 GCA_041666725.1 Limisphaerales bacterium | reverse complement strand
TGCATGTCGGGCGGAACGCCCATGTAAACCACTACCAGACGGACGATCCGGTGGCGGTCGGGGAGTTTCTCGTGCATGTGCTGGATCATGGCTATCGATTCCAGGCCATCCGACACGAGGGCGTCGAGCTGTCGCCGCATGAGTCCGACAAAATGCTCAAGACGGCGGCCGGCGTGCTTGCCTCGCGTCACCTCTGTGCGTCGCTGGGGATCAAACCGGAGGAGGAGCACTTCCGGTTCGGTTTCGCAAGCTGAGACGGCGACTCGATGGCTTCGCTCCGTGAAAGCCACTATGGGGCTGTCGGCGCGGTGCAGTGCGTGCTGGCGTGTTGTTTTATGAAAAGCAAAGCCGTTGTGAGTGTCGTGCTGGGGCTGGCGCTGTTTGTCGGCGTCTCCGCCACCGTCGCGCCCAACGATCCCAGACTCGGCACGCGCGAGGTGATGAAGCTCAAGCTGGAAAGTTCGCAAAAGGTGCTCGAAAGCATCGCCACCGAGAATTTCGTGACGATGTCAGCAAGCGCCCAAAAACTCGTGGCGTTGAGCCAGGCTGCGGGCTGGCAGACGCGGCAGACGCCGGAATACAGGCTGCATACGGCCGAGTTCCGCCGCCACGCCGAGGCGCTCCAAAAGGCGGCCCGCGACGAGAATGTTGACGCCGCCTCGGTCGCGTGGTTCCAGCTCACCATCAGTTGTGTGAACTGCCACCGGCACATCCGGGGCGTGCGGACGGTGTCAATTCCCGTCAAGGCCACGACCCAGCCCACCATCGGGCAGTAAGCAAGAGTCTGTGTATGGATGCACATCGCCATGCCCGTGACTGCCGCCTCTCCGGTTTTTTTGCATCTGAGGCGGTTCCCTCCGACCGGTTCCGCCAGCAGTCCCGTTCGCGCAATGCAGAGCGGAAAAATGACAATCATTGTGAAATTGGCGGTTCAAGACAGTGCTCCCGTCTTCCGTGCGGTTTTGTCGTGCAGTCGAGATTGGTGGCAACTGGTCTTGGCCGGGAATCAGCCCTCAGGGACCGTCGGTGAAACAGCCTCTTCCGTTGACGTTCATGCCGCCCCTTGAGCGTGCTCGTGTTTTCGTCCGTCACGAGCCAGCCAAGGGAGACTGGACCGGGGGGCTTGTGGTGTGACCGTCCTGCGGTGGATCCATTGAGTTCATGAACACAGCTGACCCCAAACCTCCGGGCGCGCCGCTGCCCGCCTGGGTGCTTCCCGTGGCGCTCGGCTGGACCGTGCTCGTCGCCAGCCTGCTGATTTGGCAGATCATGGGGGACCGTGACACAATGCGCCGCATCGCCCGGGCGGAAGCACGGACGCACTTCAACAAGGATCAGGCGGTCCGCCTGTGGGCCGCCGCGCACGGAGGGGTCTATGTTCCCACCGACGCGCGCACGCCGCCCAATCCGCATCTCAGCCACGTTCCCGAGCGGGACATCGAAACTCCTTCCGGGCGCAAGCTCACGATGATGAACCCCGCCTACATCCTGCGGCAGATGATGGAAGAGTATTCCGACGTTTACGGCACGCACGGACACATCACCAGCCTCAAGCTGCTGCGTCCGGAAAACGCCGCCGACGCCTGGGAGACAAATGCGCTGAAGGCGTTCGAGACCGGGATCAAGGAGGTCTTTGAATTCACGGAGATCAGAGGCGAGCCCTACCTGCGGCTGATGCGCCCGCTGGTCACCGAGAAAGGCTGCATGAAGTGTCACAGCGCCCAGGGTTACCAGGTGGGCGACGTCCGGGGAGGCATCGGTGTATCCCTGCCTTTGGCACCCCTGATAGCCGAGCACCGGAGCAGCTCGGTTCAAACCGCGGTGGCGCTCGGTCTGATCTGGTTGCTGGGCCTGGCGGGGTTGAGCGGCGCTTCCGGGCTGGCGAGGAGGCGGATGGCCGAGCGTTTGACAGCGGAGGAGGCGCTGCGGAAGAGCGAATACCGCCACCGCATCGTGGCCGACTTTACTGATGACTGGGAATACTGGCGGCTCCCGGACGGGAGCCTGACCTACGTTTCACCGTCTTGCGAGCGGTTGACCGGCTATCCGGCCCGGGAGTTCCTGCAAGACCCAGAACTGCTGATGAAGGTGATCCATCCTGAAGACCGCCCCCTGTTCGTGCGCCACCTCGCCGACCTCAGGGACGCGCCGGTGGACGAGCGACACGCCGAAATGGAATTCCGCATCCTGACGCGCAGCGGCGAGGAACGCTGGATAGGCCACGTCTGCCGGCAGGTCTTTGCCAGCGATGGGAAGCCGCTGGGCCGCCGCGGATCCAACCGCGACATCACCGCGCGCAAACTGGCGGAGGCCGAAATCCTGAAACTCAACGCCGAGCTGGAGCAACGCGTCCGCGACCGCACGGTCCAGCTGGAGACTGCCAACAAGGAACTGGAGGCGTTCAGCTATTCCGTCTCACACGATCTGCGCGCCCCGCTCCGGGCCATTCACGGCTTCGCCCGCATCCTGCAGGAAGATTACGCCCCGCGCCTTGATGCCGAGGGGCGGCGGCTCCTGGATGTGATCAGCGTTGAAGCGGTGCGCATGGGACGGTTGATTGACGAACTGCTCAAATTTTCCCGCCTGAACAGCCAGCCGCTACAGAAGGAAATGGTCTCGCACCAGGCGCTCGCAAGCGAGGCGCTGGAGCAGCTCGCCGCCGTCCGGTCGGGCCGCCGCATTGAAATGGCGGTCGGCGACCTGCCGGCGAGCCCATGCGATCCGGCCCTGCTGCTGCAGGTGTGGGTGAACCTGCTCTCCAACGCCCTCAAATACACCGGCCCGCGCGCGGTCGCGGAGATCGTGATCGGCGGCCGTCAGGAGGGCGATGATGCGGTATATTTTGTCAAAGACAACGGGGTGGGCTTTGACATGAAATACGCCGACAAACTTTTTGGAGTGTTCCAGCGGTTGCATACCAGCGCCGAATTTGAAGGCGTCGGCGTCGGTCTGGCGCTCGTCCAGCGCATCGTGCACCGGCACGGCGGACGCGTCTGGGCCGAAGGCCGGGTCGATGAAGGCGCCACCTTTTATTTCTCGCTGCCCAACCCGGAGGGAAAACGATGACCACCGGGGCCCCCGTCGAAATCCTGCTGGTGGAAGACAACCCGCAGGATGCGGAACTGACCCTGCGGGCGCTCCTGAAGCGCGGCCTGGCCAACCACGTCCGGTGGGTCAGGGACGGCGTCGAGGCGGTGGACTACATTTTCGGCACGAGTGCCGACGCCGCCCCCGCCATCAGCCGTCCTGCGAAACTGATCCTGCTGGACCTGAAACTGCCCAGGATGGACGGGCTGGAAGTGTTGCGCCGGCTCAAGGCCGACAAGCGAACGAACTCCATCCCGGTGGTGGTGCTGACCTCGTCCAGGCAGGAGCCGGACATCGAGGAATGCTACCGGCTGGGCGCGAACAGCTACATCGTGAAGCCGGTGGAATTTGAGAATTTCTCCGCGGCGGTCGCACAGCTGGGGATGTATTGGCTGCTGCTGAATCAAGAACCAAAACTGGATCCTCCCCCTGGACCGGAATCCCGATCATGAATCGAAAGGTCCGAATCCTCATCCTCGAGGACCAGCCGAACGACGTGGAGCTGATGCTGCGTGAAATACGGCGCGCGGGCTACGACCCGGAGTGGCGGCGCGTCGAGACGGAGGCGGATTACGTGGCCCAGCTGGACCAGGGCTGGGAGATCATCCTGGCCGATTACTCCCTGCCGCAGTTCAACGGGCTGCGGGCGCTGGAATTGTTGAAGGCGCGCGGGTGGGATGTCCCTTTCATCCTTGTCTCGGCCTACCTCGGCGAAGAGAGGGCCGTGGCCGCCATGCGCTCCGGCGCGAACGACTACGTGATGAAGGATCATCTGGGGCGGCTGGGCACGGCCATCGGGCGGGAGCTGCGGGATGTCGCCGAGCGGCGGCAGCGGCTGCGGGCGGAGGCGGCGCTGCTGGAGACTGAACGTCGTTACCGGATCCTGTTTGACCGGGCCATTGACGGGATATTTCTCTTGTCCGAAGAGGGCAAACTGGTTTCGGTCAACGAATCGTTCGCGCGGATGCACGGCTACCGCGTGGAAGAAATGCTCGGCATGAGGTTGCAGGATTTGGACACGCCCGAATCGAGCCGGCTGGCCCCGGCGCGGATGCGCCGTCTGCTGGCTGGAGAAGCCCTCACCTTTGAGGTGGAACACTATCACAAGGACGGCCATGTGTTTTCACTCGATGTGTCGGCCAGCCAGATCGTTTTCGACGGGAAATCCTTCATCCAGTGCTTTCACCGCGACATCACGGAACGCAAGCGCGCGGAAGGGATGCTCCGGCTGGAGGGCGCCGCCCTGGAGGCGGTGGCGAACAGCATCCTCATCACGGACCGCGCGGGCACGATCGAGTGGGTCAACGCCGCCTTCACCGCCGCCAGCGGCTACAGCGCCGGCGAAGCCGTCGGCATGAACCCCAGGCTGCTCAAGTCCGGCATGCAGGACCCGGCGTTCTACAAGGAGATGTGGGACACGATTTCGGCCGGAAAAGTCTGGCAGGGCGAAATGATCAACAGGCGCAAGGACGGCAGTCTTTACAGTGAAGAGCAGACCATCACTCCGCTGCTGGACGATCATGGGGCGATCACGCACTTCATCGCCGTCAAACAGGATGTCACCAAGCGCAGGCTGCTGGAGGAGGAACTGCGGCAGTCGCAGAAGATGGAGGCCGTGGGTGTGCTGGCCGGGGGCGTGGCGCATGACTTCAACAACCTGCTCGCCGTCATCGCCGGCAACATCGGGTTCATGCGGATGGACACCACGGCGGAGGAAAAAGAGCACGCCCTGAAGGGGATTTCCAACGCCACCGACCGGGCCGCGAACCTTGTGCGCCAGCTGCTGGCCTTCAGCCGTCGGCAGGTCATGCAGGTCAAGACGGTCAACCTCAATGATCTGGTTTCCAACATGGCCCGGATGCTCCAGCGCATCATCGGCGAGGACATCGCGCTGGAAACCTGCCTGCTGCCCGGCGATGCGATGCTGCGGGCCGATCCGGGCATGATCGAACAGGTGCTGATGAACCTGGCCGTCAACGCCCGCGACGCCATGCCCGGGGGCGGCAGGATCGACATCATGCTCTCGCATGTGTCCGTCGGGGAGGCGACCACCGCGCTCCACCCTCATGTCCACGCCGGAGACTTTGTCCGGTTGAGCATGCATGACACCGGCTGCGGCATGGAGCCCGGAGTCATGGGGCGCATTTTTGACCCCTTCTTCACCACCAAGGAAGTCGGCAAGGGCAGCGGGCTGGGATTGTCCACGGTGCTTGGCATCGTAGAACAGCACCACGGCTGGGTCGATGTCACCAGCAAGCCGGGTCAGGGAACGGTCTTCCATGTATATCTGCCGCGCCTGAAAGGGGCGGAGAAGGCAGAGCCCAGGGAAGCGGTCGCCGAGCGCCCTCGCGGCGGCACTGAAACCGTCCTTGTGGTGGAAGACGAGCCTGCGTTGCGGGAAATCCTGGCCCGGACGCTGAAACGCTTCGGCTACACCGTGATCACCGCCGAGAGCGGTGCGGCGGCGCTGGAGCTGTGGCCGCAAGTTCGGGACGCGGTGGATTTGTTGCTGACCGATGTCATCATGCCCAAGGGCATCTCGGGATGGCAGCTGGCCGAACAACTGCGGGATGAGAAACCCGGGCTGAAGGTCATCTGCATGAGCGGTTATCCAGGCGAGATGACGGAGCTGGGGTTGAAGCCCGGCGAGGACATGATATTTCTGAAAAAGCCCTTCTCACACACCACACTGCTGCAGGCCATGAGGGATTGTCTGGATGCGGGGCTGAAATGACGTGTTCCGCACTTGCTCCGGTCCCCCGGCCTTCAGAATGCGGCCATCGTGATTCTCGCGGCTTGCGGAGAACCGCTGTCAGCCCTGCACGCGGGTCTTTTCGATCACGGGCACGGCCTCGCTCCAGGACACTTCATGGGGACTGCGTTTCGATTTCGCGGCGAGCGCCGCCACGGCTCCGGCGGCTTCGCCCATGGCGACGGCATTGCCGGTCACGCGATAGCTGGCGTGCGCGGTGAAATCGCCGCTGATGCACCGGCCCGCCATCATGAGGCCGTCCACGTCCTTCGCGATGAGCGCCCGCAACGGGATGTCATAGGGCCTCATCTTGAAGTCGCCGTTGTCGATGGGCTTCGATTTGTTCGTCTCGCGGGAATCCGCGTGAATGTCCACGCCGAAGGTCACCCGTGCGACGGCATCCTTCTGCCGGGTGCCGCCCATGAGGTCCTGCTTCGTCAGGGTGTAGCGACCATGAATGCGGCGGCCGTCCCGGACGCCGATCTGCTCTGCGGTGGCGGCGATTTGCAGGCCTTCCCAGACGCCACCGAGCTTGCGCAACGCACGCATCACACGGAACACCTCGGCACGCGAGCGCACGGTGGCTTCCGAGATGGCCGCGCTGTCCCACGGCTTGATGCCATACTCGTGGTTCAGCATCAGCATCACCAGGTCGTCCCGCACGTGGAAGATCGTGGGGTGTCCATACGATGTCTCGATGCCCGCACGCTTCAACTCGCGCTTGAAGGCCTCGACGCACGTCAGATGGCCGCCCGGGCCTGTAAACTCGTCGGTGCCGTTGAAGGAGATGAACTCTTTCAGCATCTTTGCGTCCTTCACCACGGCGAGCGCGTTCATCGTCATCGGCTGGCACGGACAATCCTTCGCCTGGCCGATGTCCCATCCGCAGCCTGCCTGCGCACCGAGATCGCCATCGCCGGTTGCATCAATGAACACGGGAGCCGTCCACGCCTCACGGCCTGACTTGGATTCGGTGACAATGGTGCGCAGGCGACCGCCCTCGCGAAACGCCGCCGAAACGCGCGTGTGCAGCTGGAACTTCACGCCCGCCGCCGCGCACATCTCCTCAAGCAGCACCTTCATCTCTTCCGGCTCATAGACAAAGCGGCCCGGGTTCCTGCTGCGCCGCGCGTCGCGTTCATCGAGCTTCTTTACGATCTCACGCGTGATGCCCGGCTTGTCGAAGTCAAAAATGTAGGTGAGCAACCCCGCCGTCCAAACCCCGCCAAGGCAGCCATGCACCTCAAACAGGCGGGTCCGCGCACCCGCCCGCGCCGCCGTGATGGCCGCGGCGATGCCCGCCGGCCCCGCACCGCAGACGATTACATCCGCGTCGTTCACCAGCGACACGGTCTTCGCCGGCTCCTCAAAGCTCCTGCCATCAGCCGGACCCGCCGGATTTCTGCCTGCCGCCGGGACGAGTTCCGGCGCGGCGACGGCACCGAGCGCGGCGGCGCTGAGAAAACGGCGACGGGTCACGGCTGCTTGGTTTTGACGGGTTGTTTTCATCGGAAGAAAGCGTGATCCGTGTCCGTGCGGTTCATTTTGCAACCGTCGCCCTGAGTTCACCGGGAACCGGCGGGCGGTGGCGGGGGACCATGGAGCGGAAGTCGCCGAGGTTGTAAGGGCCGAGGTAGGGCTGGTTCAAGGTGACTTCTGCGACGGCCACGGTGCCCCACTTGCCGGTCTGTGCGATGGGTTTTCCGTTGTGATCGAAGACGGCCGAGATCATCCAGCCGGAGTCTGCGTTCATGAAGGTGCTGCTGACGAGATAAACGTGGTTTTCACACGCCCGCGCCTCGGCGAGGAGCGGATTGCAACCCCACACGGGCCACGCGATGACCTCCGCACCGTTCTTTGTCAGTTCACGGGCGACCTCTGGGAAAAAGCCGTCGTAGCACACCATCATGCCGACTTTGCCGAACGCGGTGTCGAACACCGGGTAATCCCTGCCCGGCGCAATGCCCTTGGCGGCTTCGCCGGGTGGCAGGGAGACTTTGCGATATTTCCCAATGACGCCGCCGTCGGGCCCGATGAGCACGGCGGTGTTGTAGATGAGATGCGCGTCGCGCTCGTAGAGGCTGAGGACGACATGGAGATGATGCTGCTTCGCAAGCCGGCCAAAATACTCCGTGGCTGGACCGGGAATGGTCTCGGCGATTTCCTCGGGCTTCAGCTTCACATTGGCCGAGGGCACCGTCTCACCGAGCACGACGAGATCGGCCCGCTGCGCCGCCGCCTCGGCAATGAGAGGCGCGTATTCCTCGCAGTTCTGGCGCGGCGATCTGCCCTTCGGAACGTGATGGATCGTCGCCAGCCGCACCTTGCGACCCGGCGGCGGACTTGTTTTGGAAAAGTCCGCCCCGTTCCACTCCACGCGCCCGTTCGGTGCCCATTGCAGATGGAGTTCGACGATGGCGCGCGCGGCCCTGGCCGGGCTTTTGTAAATGCCGCCGACGGTGGTCCAGCCCTGTGCGTCCGTTGCGCCATCGGTCGGGTATTCAGGCTCGGCGCTCGGCACGGGCAGCTTCGGGTCGGCGTGCTCCGGTCGCGCATCGATGTAGATCCCCCTCCCGCCGGCGTCCTGCCAGGAAATGCGCACCAGACAACTGCGACGCGGCAGTTCGATGTTGCTGATCTTCCGCCGCACCTGGAAGCGGTAGAAGTCACCGCCGTTTACAGGAAATGATTTCTGAAACCATCCGTCCAGCCCCTCGCGTTGATCGTGCGTGATGATCAGGCTGCCCTGGGAATCAGCGGAAAATCCCGGCCGAATCTCCTCACGCGGGCTTTCGGGCGACCAGCCTTGGAACCGGGCATCGGCGGCGTGGCCGGGCAGATGCAGAAGCAGCACCGGCAGGAAGACGAGGATGTGTTTCATGGTTTGGTTGAAGCAGATGACGAGACTTCACTGAAATCGACGACGCGGTTGCCGACGAGTTCAAACTTCCCGCGCACGATTTGGATCGCCTCCTTCGCGCCGGCGGCATCGCCCCGGGAGACGAGGTTGTTCCTGATGATGGAGGTGGGACTGCCGTGTGCGTCGAGAACGAGGGGGGCGAGACAGCCGGTGAGGGTGTTGTCGTGGAGGTTCCAGTTGGCGGAACGTGGGAAGACCTCGAAGCGGTCGCCACGCCTGATCTCGTGCGGCTGTTTCAGTTTGAAACGCGACGTCAGGCCGTCGAAGGAATCAATCACGGAAGCGCCGTCGGGCTTGCCGTTGCGCAACCACGCAAGGTCCCAGCCGCGATATTGGTGCGGCACCAGGCCGACGGGAACGGTGCCGTAACCTGCGATGAAGCTGGTGGTGTCCGTGATTTCGCCGACGGCTGATTGAGCCGCCATGCCGATGATGCCGCTGCCGCAGTTGCGCACGAGGTTGTCGTGAACCGTGGCGTTCACGGCGGGCTCCCGGATGCGAATGGCGGTGACGGTGGCATCGGTGGCACCCCGCACGTAGATCTGGTTGTCACTGACGATGGTGTCATCGGCGAGGACGGTGATGGCGGTGCGTGCCGCCGGTTTTTGACCGATGGCGGTCATGTCGAAGATGTTTCCGGTGATGGTGGTGTTCGCGGCGGGGTATTCGTTGCCATAGCTGAAGCCGCCGGCTTCCACGCCGGAGGAGTTGAAGTTGACGAACAGGTTGTTCCGGACGATGACCTGCGTCGCGCCGCGTGAAGTGCGGATGGCGCAGGCCCCGTAGGGCGTGATGCTCTCGAAGACATTGTCCGCGACGATGTGCTGCCCGGCTCCGAGATCGGGGAATGTGGCGTCCCGGTTGGCCGGGCCGAGGTTGCCCATGCCGATGACACCGGCGTTGCGGAGGTAGTTGCCGGTGATCTTCACGAAGCGCGAGGCGCCCTCCCAGGCGCAGCCGCCGACGTCGATGATGCGGCAGTTCTGCACCGTGGTGAACTCGCCTCCGCACATCACGTCATTGAACGCGTTGCGCGCGCAGTCGGTGACGGAGCAGCGCAGGTAAGTGATGCCTTCGCAGTTCCCGTTCGCCACGGTGGGGTTGCCCGCCACAGATGGGTTTTGAAAGGTGTTCGTCGCGCCAGTTTTCAGGCTGGCGCGGCTCCGGCTCGATGAAACAAAGCACTCGCCCGACATGCGGCTGGCGTGGCAGTTCTCCACCAGCACGCGGCGGGTGTTCACAATGTCCATTGCGTGGCATGGCTTCAAAAAGAAACCCCACACGGCGGTGGAGCCGAGCGTGCGCAGCTCGCCCGCCTTGTCGCGTTCATCGAAGCCCATGAAGCCGGTGAAACGCAGGTTGCGGATCGTCGCCTCGGTTCCGCCCGTGAGCGTGATGCAGCGGCCCTCACCCTCGCTGATGTCGAGCACGGTGTCCTCGGCGCTCGCGCCTTCGATCGTGATCGACTCGGGATTCCTGATGACAATGCCATGCGCGAGCCGGTAGTGCCCGGCGGGGACATACACCTTCAGCTTCTCCTTGAGCGCCCGGTCCATCGCCGCCTGAAGCGCCAGCGTGTCGTTGTGCCGGACGACGGCGTCCTTCACCGTGCGGTTCGGCGCGTCCGCCAGCGTCAGGACATTGCCCTCGATCTTCTCAATCCGCGTCACCAGCTGGTCCCTCGCGCCAAACGCGATGACATAGCCCGCCTCCCAGTCGCGCTTGTTCAGCCGCACTTCGATGCCGCCGTTGAGCTTCTGCCAGTCGTTCGAGATCGGCTGCTTCGCCTGCCATGTGCGGCCGAGATCATCGCTCCAGCGGAACGCCGGAGTCGCCGACGGTGCGATGTCGATCACATACACCAGCCAGCTCCCGGCGCTGCCATCATAACCGCGCACTTCGACGGAGCCGTTCAGGGACTTCATGTTCCTGTAGCGCTCGCCCGTGCCCCAAAGCTGCGTCGGCGTGTAGCGGATGTTCGCCCTGGACACCATGACGCCCTGCCCGACCTTGAAGTCCGCAGGACTTGTCACCGTGATCAGCTTCGAGCCCTCCACCGTTGCAGCCGTCGTCTGCTGCTTCGATCCCGAAGCGCCGACGTCGCGGACATCAATCCAACCGGGAGATGCCCCGGCGATGTCCACCTGCAACCCAAGGAGTAGAGCCGCCAGCAGGACGCGGAAGAGCGGTGATCGGGTCATGGGGTGAAGGCAGAAGGTGAACGTTGTTTCAGAAAGCGGAGAAAACATGGATTCTACCCGGTGAAACTGTAGTCGGACCACCCCTGCCGCATCCGTTGATAGAAACGACGTTGGGCAGCGGTGGCGACGCTGCGTCGGCCAGGAGTGCCGGTTGAAATGCACAAAGCTGGATGGTGGACAGAATACGATTCATTGCCCGGTGAACTCCAAGATGAACCACGCCTCGACTTTCTGGCGCGCCCAGGGCGTTTTGCGCAGAAACGTAAGACTGGACTTCACCGAGGGGTCAAAGAGGAAACACCGGATCGGGATCCGCCGCCCCATCTCGCTCCAGCCGTGTCGCTGGACGAGTTGGTTGAGGATGTTTTCGAGCGTGATGCCGTGCAGGGGATCGCGGGGATGAGAGGCAGGCGAGGGCATGTCAGAGTGCTCCTGGGCGGAGTTGTTTGTGTGCGGCGAGTTTGATGAACTGGGTTTGGAGGCGGTTTCGGCTGACAGCCCGCCTCCCCGCTGAACCGAACTTTGAATTCCAGCGGGGTCTTCGGACAAGCTTCCGCAGCCATGCCAACCTGCAAACACTAACAATGAGTGCCGATGGAGTCAAAGGGTCGGGCCGGTAATGAGATCGTGAGCATGGCGGAGAGGAGGGATCGAACCCCCGGTTCAACTTCAACTAAGAAACGCGCACTTTCATCGATGCGCCCCCCCCTGCAGCCCTGACGCTGCCAGTTCAACCTTTACACCCGCATCCGCACGGCTACGCTCCGACCAAAGTCAAACACCTATGCGATTTTTGATGACGCTCGCTCTGGCCGCAGCCGCGGTGGTCCTCACCGGTTGTGGAGGCATGGAACGAAAGCTGGGCCGTGGCATAAACAACTCCACCGAGATGTTCCGCCTCGGTGAAATGCGCCGTTCCATTGAGCAGGCGAGCCTGTGGGAGGGGACTGACTCCGCCTTCACCACCGGACTTGTGCGCGGCGTCGGGCGCACGGTGGCCCGCACAGCCGTCGGGTTCAGCGAGGTTGTCACCGCTCCGTTTCCGCCCTACTCCCCTTATTCTCTTCCTGAAAAAATGTTCCGCGACCCGACGACCAGGCTGAAAGACGAGCCGTTCAGCGTGACCTCGCCCTACCCGGACAATTACCCGTCCCGGCCGTTTAGCGACGCACTCTTCCACACAGATTCCCGCATCGGCTTTGGCGGTGGCGAGGTCATCCCGATCGTGCCCGGAAGCCGCTTCCGCGTGTTTGAGTATTGAGCAGCGCACTGCCTTTCCGCGCCGGCACAGGGGTGTTGGCGCGTTTTTGTTTTGAGCACCGTCGTCCGCCAATCCCCCTGCAAGGTCAACCTCCTGCTGAACATCCTGCGCAAGCGGGAGGACGGCTTTCACGAGCTGGAGACCGTCATGCAGCCCGTGCAGCTCTGTGACCGGCTGGAGGTCAGCAGGGCGACTGCGGGCATCAGCCTGACCTGTGACAGCACCGCGCTGCCCGTGGATGGCACCAACCTCGTTCACAAGGCTGCGACTGCTTTCCTCCGCGCTGCTGGCATCGCCGACGGCGTCAAAATCCACCTCGACAAAAACATCCCCCTCGCCGCCGGCCTCGGTGGTGGCAGCGGCAACGCCGCGCACACCCTTGGCGCGCTCAACGAGCTGTTCGACCGGCCGCTCGGCCCGGCCCAATTGCAGGAACTCGCCGCCGCGCTCGGCTCCGACGTGCCGTTCTTCCTCCAGTCCCAGCCCGCGCTGGCCTGCGGACGCGGCGAACTCGTGCAACCGCTCGCACCCTTTCCTGCCTTGCGCGGCGCGCACATCCTGCTGATCCATCCCGGCTTTGGCATCTCAACCGCATGGGCTTACCAGTCACTCGCGAAGTTCCCTGACGCGCTCAACGGCAGGGCGGGCCGTGCGCAGCAGCTCATCGGCCTGCTTCGGGGCACGGATCTCGCCGTCGCCGGCCGCGCCTTCTACAATTCGCTCGAAGCCCCCGCGCTGCCGAAGCATCCGCTGCTCGCGCTCTATCAGGAATTTCTCCGGGCCAACGGCGCACCGGCCGTGCTCATGTCCGGCAGCGGTTCGACGACCTTCGCCATCGCGCCAAGCCGGGCCGCCGCCGAGCATCTGCGCGAGCGCTTCCAGGACAAGTTCGGCCCCGGTGCGTGGACGGCGGTGGCGGTCCTGTGACCTCCCGCTCGTAATTCTACTCCAGTTCCTCCCCGCCTCTTGGTTCCGTTGGACGCGCGAACGAAGGGAGCAGGATTACGAACAGGATGGGGAGGCGAATCCACACTCGACATCCTCCCGCCCGCGACGAAACTTTTCCCCTCATGTCGCGCGCCGACTTTGTCCATTTGCACCTGCACACGGAGTATTCGCTCCTGGATGCCGCGTGCCGTCTGGACAAGCTCGCCGAGCGCGCGCACGACCTGAAGTTCGGCTCGATGGCCATCACCGACCACGGCGTGCTCTATGGCGCGGTGGACTTCTACAAGGCCGTCCGGGAAAAAGGCATCAAGCCCATCATCGGCTGCGAGGTGTATGTCGCCCACGGAAGCCGTTTCGAGAAGAAGGCCGGCTCTGGTGGCGGCAAGGAAGTCTATCAGCACCTGCTCCTCCTTGCGAAGGACGAGACCGGCTACCAAAACCTCGTCAAGCTCGTCACGAAGGCGCACCTCGAAGGCTTTTACTACAAGCCCCGCGTGGACAAGGAGCTCCTCACCGCGCACCACGACGGACTCATCGCCCTCTCCGGCTGTCTCGCCAGCGAGATATGCCAGCACCTCATCCATGACCAGGTGGACCAGGCCCGCGCGTCGGTGGACTGGTTCAAGCAGACCTTTGGCGCGGAAAACTTTTACCTCGAACTCCAGAACCACGGCATCCCCGAGCAGATCGAGCTGATCCCGAAACTGATGGACCTCGGCCGGGAGTGCGAGTGCCCGCTGGTCGCCACCAACGACAGCCACTACGTCAACCCCGAGGATTGGGAAGCCCACGACGCCATGTTGTGCCTGCAGACGCAATCCCTCCTCAAAGACGAAAAGCGGATGCGGTTCTATTCCCGCGAGTTCTACATGAAGTCCCCCCAGCTCATGACCGAGCTGTTCCGTGACGTTCCCGGGGCCATCA
>JBAYGL010000084.1:0-14172 GCA_041666725.1 Limisphaerales bacterium | reverse complement strand
GGATAAGAAGCTCCAAAACCCAAGCTCCAAGCTCCAGCGCGCTTCAGGTTTGGAGTTTGGGAATCTGGCGTGGGCGCATCTCGGTTTCTGGCAGGGAGTCAGCCCGGGAGGGCTGCCACATGAATAGCCGTGGGTGAAACCCACGGTCAGAATCCGCAGGCCGATCAACCCCGGCAGGGGTTGAACCGCCGCCGTGCCCGGCATCCACAGTTCGACCCCTGCCGGGGTCGAGAGCGCGTTGCATTCCCCACCATGGGTTTCACCCACGGCTATTCACCTTCAAACCCTCCGGGTTTGCGGGTGATGCCATCCCACAGCTTGCAAGCAACTGAGATGCGCCCATTTGCCGTTGCTTTGGAGCTTGGAGCCTGGCTTTTGGAGCTTTAGTTTCCCGCCATGAGCAGTGTCGCCACTCCGACCGTCCCCGACGCCCACGGCCACTTCGGCCCGTTCGGCGGGCGCTACGTCCCCGAGACGCTGGTGCATCCGTTGCAGGAGCTGGAGGACGAGTATTTCCGCGCGCAGCAGGATCCGGAGTTTCAGCGCGAGTTGAGTTACTACCTGCGTGAATTCGTCGGGCGGCCCTCGCCGCTTTACTTCGCCGAGCGCCTCACGCGCGAGCTGGGCGGCGCGAAGATTTACCTCAAGCGCGAGGACCTGAACCACACCGGCGCGCACAAGATCAACAACGCGATGGGACAAATCCTCCTCGCGAAGCGCATGGGCAAGACCCGCATCATCGCTGAGACCGGCGCGGGCCAGCACGGCGTCGCCACGGCCACGGTGGCCGCGATGTTCGGCATGAGCTGCGTCATTTACATGGGCGCGGTGGACTGCGAGCGGCAGAAGCTGAACGTCTTCCGCATGAAGATGCTCGGCGCGGATGTGGTGCCCGTGCACGCCGGCCAGAAAACGCTCAAGGAAGCCGTCAACGAGGCGATGCGCGACTGGGTCACGAACGTCCGCAGCACGCACTACATCCTCGGCACGGCCTACGGCGCGCATCCGTATCCCGTCATGGTCCGCAACTTTCAGCGCATCATCGGCGACGAGGCGCGGCGGCAGATTTTGGAGCAGGAGGAGCGTTTGCCCGATCTGCTCATCGCGTGCGTCGGCGGCGGTTCGAACGCCATCGGGCTGTTCTATCCGTTCCTTGAAGACAAATCCGTGAAGATGCTCGGCGTCGAGGCGGGCGGGCGCGGGATTCTGCCGGAGCAGCACGCCGCGCGTTTCCAAGGCGGTTCACTCGGTGTGCTGCAAGGCACGCGCAGCTACATCCTTCAGGACGAGTTCGGCCAGATTCAATCCACCCACAGTGTCAGCGCCGGCCTCGACTACGCCGCCGTCGGCCCTGAGCACGCGTGGCTGCGCGACGAAGGCCGCGTGGAATACAGCTACGCCACGGATGAGCAGGCGCTCGCTGCGTTCATGAAGCTCGCGCGCCTCGAAGGCATCATCCCCGCGTTGGAAAGCGCCCACGCCGTCGCCGCCTGCATGGAACGCGCGCCCAAGCTGGGCAGGGACAACCTCATCATCGTGAACCTCTCCGGCCGCGGTGACAAAGACGTGGCGCAGGTGGCGGAGAAGGTGGGGTTGCAGATGCCGGTGTGAACGGATAGTCTCCCACCATGCCAGTCCTGGCCGAACATCGCTTCAGTGTTCAAGACTACCACCGCATGGCGGAGACCGGCGTGCTGCGTCCGGACGCGCGGGTGGAATTGCTCGAAGGAAGGATCATTGATATGTCGCCCATCGGCCCCTTGCACGGCGGACTGGTCAAGCGCCTAAGCCGCCTCTTCAACCTCAAGGCCAAAGGCCGCTGGGTTGTTTCCATTCAAGACCCTCTTCATCTTGACGACCACTCCGAGCCGGAGCCAGACGTGATGCTGCTCAAGCCTTCACCGGACGATTACACCCGCCGCCATCCGCGCCCGGAGGATGTCTTTCTGCTCATCGAGGTTTCTGACTCCACGCTGGACTACGACCGGGAGGAGAAACTGCCGGCCTACGGTCGCGCGGGCGTCGGCGAGGTCTGGCTCGTGAACCCGCTGGAAGAGGTCATCGAAGTCCATCGCGAGCCGCACTTCACCGGTTACGCTTCCAAGGTGCTGCTCCACCTCGGCGACGAAGCCAGACCTCAAGCCTTTCCCGATGCCTCGGTGAACCTGGCTGAGTTGCTGGCGCGATGAGCCTCTCCGGCTGCGGCGACAAAGACGTGGCGCAGGTGGCGGAGAAGGTGGGCTTGGAGATGCCGGTCTAGGCGGAACCCATGTTCCCAATTGCCCTTGCCAATCGTTGGACCCGCTCGGAAGGTTCGCCCATGCACAGCCTGTTTCTCCGCGCCCGACTCCTTCCGTTTTCTGCAATTGCCGTCGTCGCTTTTCTCGTTTGCACCAGCGTTGCGCAGGAGAAAGCCCAGCCGGCATCGCGCTATCAGAGCGGCGTCAAGACGCGGGACGGCCTGGGAAAATATTACTTCGGTCGCGAGATCGCCCATTACATGACGCATCTTGCCGCGCCGTGGCTGGACCGCCCCGAGCGCGAGACGGAGGAGCGGCCCGACCTCGTGATGCAGGCGCTGGCGCTCAAGCCGGGTGACGTGGTCGCGGACCTTGGCTGCGGCACCGGTTACTTCAGCTGGCGCATGGCCAGGGCCGTCGGCGACAAGGGCGTGGTTTACGGCATCGAGATTCAGCCGGAGATGCTCGATCACCTGGCCGTGAAGATGAAGGAGCGCGGCGTGACGAATGTCCTCGGCGTGCTCGGCACCATCACGGACCCGAAGCTCCCGAAGCCCGTGGACCTCGTCATCATGGTGGATGTCTATCACGAGTTCGACCACCCGTGGGAGATGATGGATTCGATCTGCAAGCGGCTGAAGCCCGGCGGGCGCGTTGTGTTCGTCGAGTATCGCGGCGAGGATCCGGAGGTGCCCATCAAGCCGCTGCACAAGATGACCGAGGCGCAGGTGAAGAAGGAGATGACCGCGCAGCCGTTGGAATACGTAGAGACCCTCCGCACGCTGCCGCGCCAGCACCTGATCATCTTCCGCAAAAAGGCCGGGCAACATCCGTGACCCGGGAGGCTACGCGCTGGATTCGCGCGCATTCTTTGCCTTGCTGCGGGACGGAGGATTCCGAAAGATGCCGCCTCGCGTTCCGCCCGGCGCACCGGCGGGAGGCGCAACCAGATTTCGCACATGAAACAAAAAGCTTACGCCGCCGCCGGGGTGGACATTGATTTGGGCAACAAGGTCAAGGGCACGCTGCCCCGGCTCCTCGCCAGCACGCATCGCCGCGAGGTGCTCGGCAAGGTGGGCGGCTTTGGCGGCCTCTTCGCGCTGGACGTGAAGAAGTATCGCCAGCCCGTGCTGGTCAGCTCCGTGGATGGCGTGGGCACCAAGCTGAAGCTGGCCTTCGCGATGGACCGGCACGACACCATTGGCGAGGACCTGGTGAACCACTGCGTCAACGACATCGCGGTGCTGGGCGCGGAGCCGCTCTTCTTCCTCGACTACCTCGGCACGGGCAGGCTGGAGCCGCACGTCTTCACGGACATCATCAAGGGCTTCGCGCGCGGCTGCGCGGCCAGCGGCTGCACGCTCATCGGCGGCGAGACCGCGCAGATGCCGGGCTTTTACCAGGCGGGCGAATACGACGTGAGCGGCACGATCGTCGGCGTGGTCGAGAAGTCCCGGATGCTCAACGGGCAGAAGACCGTGAAGCGCGGCGACGTGGTCATCGGCATCGCGTCGAGCGGACTGCACACCAACGGCTATTCGCTGGCGCGGAAAATTTTGTTCGAGCAGTTGAAACTGAAGGTGACGAGCCGTGTGCCGGGACTGAAGGGAACGCTGGGCGAGGAACTGCTCAAGGTCCACATCAGCTACGGCCCGCTCGTGCAGGCGTTGCTGAAGCGCTTCAACTCTCAACTCTCAACTCCCAACTCTCAACTTCCAGTCAAGGCCTTCGCGCACATCACCGGCGGCGGATTCGTGGACAACATCCCGCGCGTGCTGCCGGCGAAGCTCGACGTGGTCATCCGCAAGGGCAGCTGGGAGATGGGGCCGCTGTTCCGTCTGCTCGCCGAGCGCGGCGGCGTGGACGAGGCGGAGCTTTACCAGGTCTTCAACATGGGCGTGGGCATGGTGGCCATCGTCTCAGCCGGACAGGCGGATGCGGCGCTCAAGTTCATCCGCAGCCAGAAGCACACGGCCTGGCTCATCGGCGAAGTGGTGAAGGGCACGGGCGTGGCGCGGGTGGAGTGACCGCAGAGGTCTGCCACAAAAAGGCGCAAAAGGCTCAAAAGAAAGTGCCTGGCTGCCCGCCAAACACGCCAAACACACGAAAACCCAGGCCGTTGACTGGAGCCGGGTGTGAATGGACCAACCGGCCCTGCGCGTTTTCAGGGCCTTCGTTTTTCGCGTTCTTTCGCGTGTTTCGCGGGCCTGATTCGGATTTGAGCCTGACGGAAAGCGCTTTGCGCCTGCTGCGCCGTTTTGTGGCAAATCCGGGTGGCTCAGACCTTCGGTGGCTCGGCCACGACGGGCGCCGGATTGCGGAAGAGCGCGAGGAAGACCAGCATGATGATGCCTGCGAAGATGGCGGGCTTGCCCCACAGCGGCTTCCACTCGATGGCCCTCAGCTCGGCCTTGCGGGCGGCGACTTTCTCTTCGTTCACCTTCTTGAGCGAGGCTTCCAGCGCGGGCTTGGCAGCGGCGTCTGCTTTGGCGAGGGCTTCGCTGAGTTTGCCAGCTTCCTCGGCCCTAGCCTTCACGATGACGGCCTGGGCCTTGGAGGCTTCGGTGGTGTGCTGGCCTTCGATGTGTCCGGCGACTTGCGCGCCGACGAACATGCCGAGGCCGAGGGTGAACAAAACCAACATGCCCTGGGCCTGCGCACGGATTTCCTTGGGCGCGACCTGGTCGGTGTAAATCTGGCCGGTCACGAAGAAGAAATCGTAACAGATGCCGTGGAGCACGATGCCGCCGGTGATCATCCAGGCGATTTCGTCCGACGCACCAACGGCGAACAAGCCGTAGCGGGTCACCCACGCCAGCATGCCGACGGCGAGCATCCACTTGACCCCGAGCCGCGCAAAGAAGAGCGGCATCACGAGCATGAAGAAGATTTCGGACATCTGGCCGTAGCTCATGGTCTGGCCGATGGGCAGACCGCCCATTTCGACGATGCGGCTGGTGATCTGGTAGTAGAACGCCAGCGGGATGCAGATGAGCGTCGAGGCGATCATGAAGATGAGATAGCTGCGGTTGGTGACGAGCAGCTTCAAGGCATCCACGCCGAGGATTTGACCAATGCTCACCGGGCCGGTGGCCGTCGGCGGGGTGTGCGGAAGCGCGAAGCTCAACAAGCCAAGCAAAGTCCCCGCACCGATGGTCAGGTAGAACATGTTCACCGTGGTTTCAGCCTTGAGCCAGGTGAGTGTCAATCCGGCGGCGATCCAGCCGATGGTGCCCAGCACACGGATGCCGGGGAATTCCTTCTCCGGGTTGGTCATGCATTTCATGGCGATCGTGTTGGTGAGCGCCAGCGTCGGGTAATAGGTCATCATATGCGCGAAGAACATGGTGTTGATCGCGCTGGGCGACGGATTCGCACCGGCCATGAGGGTCGTCGCGTAATACATGAAGCCCGCGCCGAGCAGATGCATGAACGCCAGCACCCTTTGGGCGGGGAAGAATCGGTCGGCAACCATCCCCACGAAGAATGGCGCGATCATTCCCGCGATGGGCCCGACCGAATACATGGTCCCGAAGTCGCCCGCCTTGAAGCCGATGGTCGAGAGGTAGTTCGGCCCCGTGACATACCACGATCCCCAGATAAAAAACTGGAGGAACATCATCACGGACAGGAGAAGGCGTGTTTGGAAGTTCATAGATCTCGCCGGACCGTAGGGAAAAACAGCCGGAGCGGCAAGCGTCGAAATCGACGCCCTCAGCTTCTCGGCTGAAGAAAACCTGTGGCGTCCAGTCGGTTCAACCGGTAGAACAATCCCTTTGACAGCGCGGTAAAAGTGATTAACACTTGTAAGGTCATTAGATAACTTATGATTACAACAGAACCGACGGCCAAGCTGACCCACAACGAGGTCATCAAAGACGCCATCCCCACCCTGGCCGGCAACATTGCCGCCACCGTCGCCTCCGGCACCGATCAGTTTTCCGCCGACGACCAGCAGTTCATCAAGTTCCACGGCATCTACCAGCAGGATGACCGCGACCTGCGCAAGACCCAGAAGAAGTTCATGATGATGATCCGAGGTCGCATCCCCGGCGGCATCATGACCCCGGCGCAGTGGATCACGTTCGACGACCTCGCCTCGACCTATGGCAACAGCACGCTCCGCATCACCACCCGGCAGAGCCTCCAGTTCCACGGTGTCGTGATGTCCGGCCTCGGTCCGCTCATCAAGAAGATCAACGACTGCCTGCTCTCCACGCTTGCGGCGTGCGGCGACGTGAACCGCAACATCACCGCTTCGCCCACTCCGGCGCAGACCACGGCGCGCGCCGCTATGATTGCGGACGTGCATCGCGTGGTTGCCGCGCTCGCGCCGCAGACGAAGGCTTACCACTCCATCTGGATTGACGGCGTGCAGCTCAGCCTCGACGACCCGGCGAACAAGGACTTCGTGGACCCGCTCTACGGCAAGACCTACCTGCCGCGCAAATTCAAGACCGCCTTCGTCCTGCCGCCGAACAACGACATGGACGTTTTCACCAACGACCTCGGCTTCATCGGCATCGTCGAGAACGGCCGGCTCGTCGGCTACAACGTCGCCGTCGGCGGCGGCATGGGCCGGAGCCACGGAAACAGCGTGACGTATCCGCGCCTCGCGGATCTGTTTGGCTTTATCAAGCTCGATCAGGTCGTGGACGTCGCGAAAGCCGTGCTCACCGTGCATCGCGACTTCGGTGACCGCACCGACCGCAAGCACGCGCGCCTCAAATACGTCGTCGCCGAACGCGGCGTGGATTTTGTGCGCGGAGAAATTGAGAAGCGCGCCGGCTTCAAGCTGGAGCCCGCCCGAGCCTATCAGTTCACCACCACCAGCGACATCTACGGCTGGCACAAGGCGGTTGATGGAACGAATTTCCTCACGCTCTTTGTCGAAACCGGACGCGTGAAAGACGTTGAAGGCCGCCGCCAAAAGACAGCATTACGCCTAATTGCGGAGAAGTTTGGAACCATCGAGTTCCGCCTCACCGGCAACCAGAACGTCATCCTCGCCAACGTCGGCGACGCCGACAAAGCCGGCATCAACGCCATCTTCGCCGAGCACGGCGTCCGCACAGAGAATCAGACCAGCCTGCTCCACGGCAACTCGATGGCCTGCCCCGCGCTGCCCACCTGCGGCCTTGCGCTGGCGGAGTCCGAACGCGCTCTGCCCGGCCTCGTGGACCGCATCGAGAAGCTCTGCGGCGACCTTGGTCTCGGCAGCGAGGAAATTGTCATCCGCTCCACCGGCTGCCCGAACGGCTGCGCCCGTCCCTACATGGCGGAGATTGCCTTCGTCGGAAAAGCCCCGGGCCGCTACCAGCTCTGGCTCGGCGGCAACGCCTCCGGCACGCGGCTCAACAGGCTGTTCAAGGACGTCATCAAGGAAGCCGAGCTCGAAGCTGAACTCCGGCCCATCCTCGCGCGCTTTGCGAAGGAGCGGAATGGCGGCGAGCGGTTTGGCGACTGGTGCGAGCGGGTGTTGTTGAAGGAGCCGGCTGTGGCGGCTGCGAATTAACGCCCGCTTTTCCTCCCGTTAAGTTCGGGCACTCGAATGAGCACACGGCACTTCAGATTTACCAACCAGCCAGGGGGGAGGGTTGTCTTGGTTTCTGCGGCTGTGGAATTGCCTTCTGCCGATGATTCTGGCAGGCTCCCCACATGGCTGAACGTCGTGTCAAACCCATCGTTTCTTACTCGCGCGGCTTCGCCGAGGCCGATGCAAAGGAGCGCGAGTTCTGGCACTCCCGCACGCCACAGGAGCGCCTCTGGCACCTCGAATACCTGCGCGAGCTGAACTATGGACCCGAGGCATCTGCCGCCCGACTTCCGCGAGTTCCTCGCGTGTCTCAACGCCGCTGGGGTTGAGTATCTCCTCATCGGCGGTCACGCGGTCTCCTTTCACGGTTACCCCCGCGTCACCTCGGACATGGATGTCTGGATCAACCGGACGCCCGAAAACGCGGATCGGGCGGTGACTGCCATCCGCAAGTTTTTCAGCGACGAGATGGCCGGGCTGGCAACGGCTCAACTGCTCGACCCCGAAATCGTCACTCACTTTGGCGCGCGTCCGCATCTCATCGAAGTGCTGAACCGGATTTCAGGCGGCGACTTTCCCCAGGCTTGGGGACGGCGCGTTGAAGCCGACTACGACGGGGTGCCAGTTCACATGATCAGTCTGGCCGATTTGAAGCTGAACAAACAGGCCAGTGCGCGCCCGAAGGATCTCGCCGACTTGAGCCAACTTTGACCTCCATTCCATGACTCCCGACCAAATCGCACAAGCCAACGCCACGCTGCGCCAGCAGCCGGCCCTCGACGTTGTGAAGTGGGCCATCGCCCAGGCCGGTGGCCGCGCCATCGTCTCGACGAATTTTCGTCCCTACGAAGCCGTCATCCTCCACCTCGTCACGCAGGTGCAGCCGGACATCCCGGTGCTCTGGGTGGACCACGGCTACAACCGCGCGGCCACTTACCAGCACGCCGAACAGCTCAAAGCGCAGCTCAAGCTGAACATCAAAGCGTATCTTCCGAAGCTCACCGCCGCGCACTACGACGCCGTCCACGGCGGCATGCCCGAGCCGACTCCTGAGAACGAGGAGCGAATCAAGGCCTTCAGCACCGTGATGAAGCTGGAGCCGTTCCAACGCGGCATGAAGGAGCTCGCCCCTACCGTCTGGCTCACCGCGCTGCGCAAAGTGCAAAACCCCAACCGCGCCGGCCTCGACATCGTTTCGCCTGACGGCAACTTCAACTCGCTCAAAGTCAGCCCCGTCTTCCACTGGTCCGACGCGGAGATGGAAGCATATCTAAAGCAGCACAACCTCCCGAACGAATGGGATTACTTCGACCCCGCCAAGGCGGATGAGAAGCGCGAGTGCGGCCTCCACGCAGCGTGGGGAGGGAAGGCGGTGGGGAAGGCCGAGGGGATGGGGTCTGGCGTCTAGCATCTGGGGAGTTGCGATGGGTGAGCCATTTGAAAATTCGGAGGCGTGGAAGTCTGCGCGCGTGCTGACAAACCACGTTTATGCACTCTGCCAGCGGGCACCGTTGTCGAAGGACTTTGGCCTGCGCGACCAACTTCAGCGCGCGGCCGTTTCGGTCATGAACAACGTCGCCGAAGGTTGGGAGAGCCTTAACCCCGGAGAAAAGCGCCAGGCCTACAACTACGCCCGCCGCTCGTGCGGGGAAGTCCGCTCCATGAGCTACGTCCTCCTCGACAACAAATTTATCGGCTCGCCAGAGCAGCAAGAATTGCTCTCCCACTGCATCCAAACCGGCAAACTCATCACCGGCCTCATTCGCTCGCTTGGTGACCGAACTTAAACCCTAGATCCCATCCGCTAGACCCGAGATCCAATCCCGAAACCCTATCCGCCAGACGCCAGACCCCATCCCCTCCCTTTCCCATGTCCTCCTACCACCTAGACCACCTCCAGTATCTCGAAACCGAGGCCATCCACATCATGCGTGAGGTCGCCGCCGAATTTGAACGCCCGGCGATTCTCTTCTCCGGCGGCAAGGATTCCATCTGCATCCTGCGCCTCGCCGAAAAGGCCTTCCGCCCCTCGGAAATCCCGATGCCGTTCCTCAACGTCGAGACCGGTCATGAGTTTCCCGAGTTGATCGAGTTTCGCGATCGCCGAGCGAAGCAGCTCGGCGCGAAGCTCATCGTCCGCACCGTGGATGAAGCCTTCGCCAAGGGCCTCGCCACGCCGACGCCCGGCCAGATCAGCCGCAACCAGCTCCAGATTCCCGTGCTGCTCGGCGCCATCGAGGAGTTCCGCTTTGACTGCTGCATCGGCGGCGCGCGGCGGGACGAGGAGAAGGCCCGCGCCAAGGAACGTTTCTTCAGCTTCCGCGACGCCTTCGGCCAGTGGGATCCGAAAAACCAGCGGCCTGAAATCTGGAACCTCTACAACGCCCGCCTCAACCCCGGCGAAAACATGCGTGTCTTCCCGCTCTCCAACTGGACCGAGATGGACGTGTGGGAATACATCCAGCGCGAGAAGCTCGAAGTGCCGAACATCTACTTCAGCCACGAACGCGAATGCTTCCGGCGCGGCGGCCAGTGGCTCCCCCTCCCTCCTCCGCACACCGATGCCACCAAGCCCGACCCCTACGCCGGCGCGCGTCCGACAGCGAAGGAACCCACCAAGACGATGGTCTGCCGCGTCCGCACCATCGCGGACATGATCAGCACCGGCATGATCGAAAGCCCCGCCGACACCGTGGCCGACATCATCCGCGAAGTCGCCGCCGCCCGCGTGACCGAACGCGGCACCCGCGCGGACGACAAGGCCAGCGAGGCCGCGATGGAGGACCGCAAGAAGGCTGGCTATTTTTGAAATAGAGCGGACAACACTTCTTTGTGAACTTCAAAGGCTGCATTCCGCCTGCATGGATGCTCCTCGCTGCCCTGTGCGGCTTTTCAGCGGCCGGAGAGCCTCGAAGTATTTCAGGCATCTATCCTCATCTCGCCATGTTCAACAACGAGGGCGAGTGCGGCACCGGCGCGGTCGTCCCGTGGGCTGGACGCCTCTGGGTGCTCACCTACGCGCCGCACATGCCGAAGGGTTCATCGGACAAGTTTTACGAGATCACGCCCGCGCTTGAGCAGATCATCCGTCCTGAAAGCATCGGCGGCACACCGGCGAATCGCATGATCCATCGCGAATCGCAGCAGCTCTTCATCGGGCCCTACATCGTGGATGCGCAGGGCAAGGTGCGGACCATCCCATACTCGACGATGTTCGGTCGCCCCACGGGCAACGCGCGTCATCTCACAGACCCCGCAGGTAAAATCTACTGTGCCACGATGGAGGAGGGCCTTTACGAAGTGGACGTGAAGACCCTCGCCGTGAAGGAGCTGTGGGCCGACGAGCAATTGAAGGGCGGACGTCACGCGGACTTGCCGGGCTATCACGGCAAGGGCCTTTACTCCGGCTACGGGCGCGTCATCTACGCAAACAACGGCGACCATGCGAAGGAGGCGCTGTCAAATCCCACCGTGCCGAGCGGCGCACTCGCAACGTGGGACGGCAAGGCCGACACGTGGACCGTCGTGCGACGCAACCAGTTCACCGAGGTCACGGGCCCCGGCGGAATCCACGGAAACGAGAAGCCCGAGACTGATCCCGTCTGGAGCATCGGCTGGGATCATCGCTCGCTGATTCTCATGCTGCTCGACGCTGGCCAATGGCGCGCGTTCCGCCTGCCCAAGGCCAGCCACAGCTACGATGGCGCGCACGGCTGGAACACCGAGTGGCCGCGCATCCGGGAGGTCGGCGAGCGCGACCTGCTCATGACGATGCACGGGATGTTCTGGCGTTTCCCCAGGACCTTCAGCGTCGCAAACACCGCCGGCATCCGCCCGCGCTCCGCCTGCTTGAAAGTCATCGGCGATTTCTGCCGCTGGAATGACAGGCTCGTCTTCGGCTGCGATGACTCAGCGAAGTCTGAATTTCTCAACAAGCGCAAGGCCAAGGGCGGCATCGAAGGCCCCGGCCAGTCGCAATCCAACCTCTGGTTCACCGAACCCGGGACTCCCGGCCAGCTCGGTCCGACGCTGGCCGGCGGCGCGGTCTGGCTTCGGGACGCGATCAAGGCGGGGGAAATTTCCGATCCGTTCCTGTTCGCCGGCTGGCAACGTCGCTCGGCGCACTTCGTCAATGGCGGCCAGGCTGCGGCCGGCTTCACGCTCGAACTCGACGCGCAGGGCGACGGCCGGTGGAAAGCGCTCCGCACGGTGAAGGTTGCGCCTGGCGAATCCGCCTGGATCGAATTCAACGACGACGCTCGCGGCGAATGGGTCCGCGTGCAGGCTGACACCACCTGCCCGGCTGCGACCGTTCACTTCACCTTCAGCAATGCCGATCCGCGCCCGCCACAACCGGCCGCAATGTTCACCGGCCTTTCGACCATCGGGGACACCGGCCCGCAACTCGCCGGTCTCGTTCATGCGCGTGGTGACAACAAGCGCACTCTTCACCTTGCCGCCGCGACGGTGAGCGGGACCAATGCCACGGACGCCGGCTGCTACGAACTCGACGCCGCGCTGCAACTCCGCGCCGTGAACGACCCGGTCGCCCACGCCTACGTGAAGGGCAGGGTTGCCATCCCGCGCGACGTGATCACCGTGGACGCCGCCAGCGTGCTGGTCGTGGATGACCGCGGACGCCGCTGGCGCCTGCCGAAGACGGATGCAGCGTTCGACGAGCCGACGCGCGCGGGCCGGTTGCGCATCTGCCGCGAGGTCGCCACGGAGCGCGACGTCTTCAGCGCGCACGGCACCTTCTACGAGCTGCCCGCCGAGAACGCGGATGGTTTCGCGAAGATTCGCCCGGTGGCCACGCACCATTTCCAGGTGATGGACTACTGCTCCTACCGCGGCCTGCTCATCCTTACCGGCCTGCGCCCCGATGCGCCGGCGAACGAACACGTCCTTCGCAGCGCCGATGGCAGGGCCGCCGTCTGGGCCGGGGCGATTGACGACCTCTGGAAGCTGGGCAAACCCTCGGGCTCCGGCGGCCCGTGGCACAACACGGCTGTCAAACGCGGTCAATCCAGCGACCCGTATCTCCTGTGGGGTTACGACCACCGGCACCTCACGCTCACCGCGAACGCTCCCGTCACGATTCGCGTCGAGGTGGACCTCACGGGCGAAGGGCTCTGGGTCACGCACCAGGCCTTCCCCGTCGAACCCGGCAAGACCGCGGGCCACGATTTTCCCGCCGCCTTCCAGGCTCGATGGGTGCGCTTCGTCACGGACGCGGACTGCATGGCCACGGCGGCGCTTCGTTACGAGTGACCCTTGACCTTCATGAAGACCGCCTTTGCACTCCTGTTCTCCTTCATTGGGCTCGCCGACGCCGAGCGCGGCCGGCGGATGGGGCAACGGCCTGTCCAAGCCGCCTTCAACATTGGACTGCAAAGCTGGACCGTGTGGCATGAAGTTGCGGCAAAGTAGGAATTCCGTTTCCAAGGCATGAACAAGTTCGCTTTCATCGTCACCACCGCTCTTGCGCTCCATTCCGTCCGGGCGGCCTCGCCCGACATCGTGGTGTATTCCGGAGTGCCGTGCGGAATTGCGGCCTCGATCATGGCGGCGCGCGAGGGGGCGAAGGTCGTGCTCATCGAGCCGACGAGGCATGTCGGCGGACTCAGCACCAGCGGCATCAACACCGCCGAGAGCGAACACATGCTCAAGTGGACCATCGGCGGGTTTGCGGATGAGTTTTACCGGCGGCTCGGCAAGCACTACGGCACGGGGCAGCCCGAGTATTTCTTCGAGTCGGGCGTCGCGGAGAAGGTGTATCTCGACATGCTCAAGGAGGCGGGCGTGGAGGTGCGTTACGGCGCGAGCGTGGACAAGGTGACGAAGGCCGGCGCGAAGATCACCGGCGTCACGTTGACCGATGACACGAAGCTCACGGCGAAGGTGTTCGTTGATGCGAGTTACGAGGGCGATCTCATGGCGCGCGCCGGCGTGAAGTATGCGGTGGGTCGCGAGGCGAAGGCGGAGTTTGGCGAGGAAGCGGCGGGCATCCGCTTCGACAAAACGCCGCGCAAGGCCCGCACGGTGGATGCCCAGGGCAAGCTGCTCCCCGGCATCAGCGCGTGGGCGAAGGACCTGAAGGAGGGCGCCGCGCACCGGGCGCCGATGAACTACAACTTCCGCCTCACCGTGGCGAAGGACCCAAAGCTGCAGGTGCCCATCCCCGCGCCGGAGCATTACGACGCCACGCGCTACTCGTTGCTGGGCGATTGGTTTCGCGATCAAGCTTCGAAGAACAAGCCGGCGAAGCTTGAAGATGTCCTCGATCTCTATGGCCGCAGGAACGGCAAGTTCGAGCTGAACAACAAGCAGTCCGCCATCTACTCGCTTGGACATTTCGGCGGGCAGTTTGACTGGCCCGATGCCTCCTACGAGCAG
>JBAYGL010000083.1:0-14245 GCA_041666725.1 Limisphaerales bacterium | reverse complement strand
GCATTTTTGCCAGCGACCGCAAGGTCCATCCCGGCGGCGTCTTTGCGTCCCGCGATGGTGGCCTCACCTGGCAACCGGTGCTGGACGATCCCTTCGTGCAGGCGCTGGCCGTGGATGCCCGCGATGCCAGCCTCATCTACGCGGGGGCCGCCGATCATCCCTTTCACGACGACGCCATCAGCCGGGGCGTTTTGCGCTCACGCGACGGCGGGAGCACCTGGGAATCCCTCAGCTCACCGAGCCTCGCCTGCCGCAACATCGGCTCGCTCACGATTGATCCGCACAGGCCTTCGCGGCTTGTTGTTGGCACAAGCGGCAATGGCATCTTTGTTGGAACAGTCACTCCTGAACGATGAAAACGCTCCTCGTCCTCCTGACACTGGTCTTTTCGCTGGGCGGTGAGTGCAATGCCGCCGAGGCGCGCAAACCCAACATCGTCTTCATCCTCGCCGCCGACCTCGGCTACGGCGATCTCGGCTGCTACGGCCAGCGGCTGATTCAAACGCCGAACATCGACCGGCTGGCCGGCGAAGGCGTGAAGTCCACGATTTTCTCTACTGGGAATATCTTGGCGGCAGTCCCTCATCGTCGCAGGCCGCACTCTTGGACGGGCGCTGGAAGGCCATTCGAACCGGCGCTCGCACCGCACCGCTGGAACTTTACGACCTGCGCACGGACATCGCAGAAGCGAACAATCTCGCCGCCGCACATCCCGAAATCGTCGCGAAGCTGGAGGCATATCTGAAGACGGCCCGCGAGGATTCTCCCGACTGGCCGTTGTTCGTCGCGCCCGCTGCAAGCAAGAAGGCCGGCGGCAAGTAACCGCTGGTTTCCCACGGAGGCCAGCGATTCAAGGCAACTCGACCAGCCGGTAGTAGAAGCAAGGGAGTTGTGCTGCGTTTGAGTGGGTCATGGATACGCTGGCAGCGGCAGCATTGCCAGAGCCCGGATCGGGCACCACAACCGTGCCAACCGGTTCCCATGTCACCAGATTGGTTGAAACGTCCACCCGGTTGGTCCGCCCGCTCATGACCTCCAACAACAGTTCGGCATTGTCATTGGTGAAACCGAGAAAGCGGACGCTGGGAGTTTGTGGTGTGCCCGGACTCCACGTTGCCGAGGTGGACACATAGCCGCTCAAGGCTGTCGAAGAAATACTGCTCAACACTTGATGGCTGGGCTTCTCGTCCGCCACGGCGGCGAGCGCGAGGATTCCGGCGATGGCAGCAACAAGCTTCAGCCCGGTGCGCCTGACAACTTTTTGATGTTTCCCCAATTCCATCCTCATGACGGCAGGACTGTCTTCACGGCCCTTCACTTCAGCAAGCCTTTCTTGGAGAGAGCGTGCCCTTGGTGCTGCCGCTGCCGCGCGCGATTCCGAAGGTGGGTTTCCAAGGTGTGATGGATGACATGCATCAGAATCCGAATGGCGTCTCAGACAAGGGGAGCATCAGTCTGACTCTGAGTAGGTTTCAGCTTCATCGGCTGAGAATTTCTGCTGTGGAAACCACTCGGGAAACTCGACCTTGCCGACTTGAGGATTGGCCCGTTGGTGAGACGAAAATCGACTGGCCTGGAGTCCGAAGGCGGTAAAACACATTCCCAATCGCGGGGGAGTTGGAGAGAGTGAATGACACTGTCTGATCTGTTGCGGTGTTGGTGCTGATGGCAACCCAGGCCCGTAGATCCAATGAAGCGTCCAGATAGTAGGTGGCTCCAAAATCAGATGGAGAAGTAAGCGTCAAAACGTCTCCGGCGTCTCGAATGAGGGTGATTGCTGGTGTAGTCGTGGAAACTTTTTTGTCTGGAGGAGGATCACCTGGAGGAGGCGGAGGATGACTCGGAGGAGGATCATCCGGAGGCGGTGAGATAATTATTATTGTCGAGGCAGGCCTCAATCGCGGGGTGGCAGCCAATGGAGCAGCCTGAATCTGTCCTGATTGAATCGCCGCCCGGACCGCAGCCTGCGATTTCTCGCTCAATCCATTCGCGTCTCGATACGCACTGGCCGCGATGCCGAGGCACGCCATTGTAACCGCAAACAGGCCGGAAACTTTGACCCAAAAACGGGTCCAATACACAAGTTGGCGTTGCTGGCTTGGCCTCATCTCACGGTGATTAAACCGCCATGGCCGAGGGCTGTCCAGTGCAACTTTCCGGTCATGCCCTTCCAGCCGTCTGAGTTTTCAATGCGCTTCCCGTATGGCTCCGCTCGCACGCCGCGACCTGCTCCGGCGTGCCTGCGATGACGAGTTCACCACCGGCGTCGCCGGCCTCGGGGCCGAGGTCGATGAGCCAGTCGGCGGCGCGGATGACGTCGAGGTTGTGCTCGATGACGAGGACGGTGTGGCCCGCGTCCACGAGCCGCTGGAAGACGGCGACGAGCACGCGCACGTCGTCGAAGTGCAGGCCGGTGGTGGGTTCGTCGAACACAAAGAGCGTAGGAGACGACGTGAGGAGTCTCTGACTTTTCGGGAGGGGATGGTGGATGGCGTCTGGCGTCTGGGGATCGGTGTTTGAACGCTTCTCGATTGTCTCGATGTCTGTCTTCGAAGTGAGACTCCTTACGTCGTCTCCTACGGATTCCGCGAGATGCACCGCGAGTTTGAGGCGCTGGCTTTCACCGCCGCTCAGGGTGTTGATGGGCTGGCCGAGGCGCAGGTAGCCGAGGCCGACTTCCTGCAAGACGCGCAACGCGGCGGCGGCGCGCTGGGCGGGTCTGGAGTCGGGCAGCGCGGCGAGGAACAGGAGGGATTCGTCCACGCTGGCGGCGAGTAAATCCGCGATGCTCCAAGAGAAGTGTTCAGTGTTCAGTGCGTCAGTGTTCAGTGGGGCTGCGGACTTCGAGCGCTTCTTGGACTGAACACTGAACACTGAACACTGCTTACTTTCCCCGTTCCGCTTCGCTTCCACTTTCACTTCCAGCACATGCTCGCGGTAGCGCCGTCCCTCGCACGCCGGGCACTTGATGAAGATGTCGCTGAGGAACTGCATTTCAATCTTCTCGAAGCCCGCGCCGCGGCAGCGGTCGCACTGGCCGACGGCGGAGTTGAAGCTGAAGGCGCTGCTGTTCAAGCCGCGTTGTTTCGCGAGTTCGCTGGCGGCGAAGAGGTCGCGCAGATGGTCGAACGCGCCGATGTAAACGGCGGGGTTGGAGCGCGGGGTTTTGCCGAGGGCGCTCTGGTCCACGAGGACGGTGCGGGTGAGGCGCTCTGCGCCCGACAAAGAAAGAGGGGATGGGGAATGGGGTCTGGCGGATGGGGTTTCGGTGGAGGCGTCTCCAGCGGGTTCGGAGGCGTCGGGTTGGTCGGCGGTTCGGGATTGGAGCCCGGCTTGCAGGGCGGGCAGGAGGCAGTCGCGGACGAGGGTGGATTTGCCGGAGCCGCTCACGCCCGTGAGGCAGACGAAGCGGCCCAGCGGGATCGAGACGGCGAGGTTCTTGAGATTGTGGGCGGAGGCACCGGAGAGGGTGAGCCAGTGTTCAGTGTTCAGTGAGTCAGTCTTCAGTGGGCGAGGCGGACGGTTTGTCGCTTCAGGACTGATTACTGAACACTGATTACTGAATACTTCTGCCCCGACTCGTCTGCGATGTGCGCCGTCCACCCACTTCCGCCCGCTCAAGTATTGCCCGGTGAGCGAGACCGGATGCTTGAGCAATTCGGACAGCGTGCCTTGGAAGACGAGTTCTCCGCCGGTCTCCCCGTGGCCGGGGCCGAGGTCCACAATCTGGTCGGCGGCCCGCATGACGGCGGCCTCGTGCTCGACGACGACGACCGTGTTCCCGAGGTCGCGGAGGCGCTGGAGGATGGTGACGAGGCGCGCGGTGTCGCGCGGGTGCAGGCCCACGCTCGGCTCATCGAGGACGTAGAGGGTGTTGACGAGACGCGTGCCGAGGCAGGTGGTGAGGTTGACGCGCTCGGTCTCGCCGCCGGAGAGCGTGCGCGTGGCGCGGTCCAGCGTGAGATAACCGAGGCCGACTTCGACGAGGTAGGCAAGGCGTGAGCGAACTTCTTCCAGGGCGTGGTGGATTGCCGATTGCCGGTTGCCGGTTGCCGGTTGTGGAAACCGCGCGGCGAGCAACTCAATGACTTCGAGAGCGCGGTTGACGGGGAGGGCGTAGAAGTCGGCGAGAGTGAGCCTTGGGTAGGAGACGACGTGAGGAGTCTCTGATTTTTCTTCCACGCTCCGCGTTCCGCGTTCCGCGATTGAATGGAGACTCCTTACGTCGTCACCTACGGGGACTTGGTAGAGCAGCGCCTCCGGCTGCAGCCGCCGCCCGTCGCACGCCGGGCAGCGTGTGTAGCTGCGATAGCGCGAGAGCAGGACGCGGACGTGCATCTTGTAGGACTTTGATTCGAGCCAGCGGAAGTAGCCTTTGACGCCATACCACTTCCTTGGCCAGGCGTTTGCGGGGTCGCCGGAGTTGTAACCGTCGTCGCCTTCGATGACCCAGCGCTGGTGTTCCGGGGACAGCTCGCGGAACGGCACGTCCATTGGCACGCCGGCTTTTTTGCAGGATTTCGTCATGTCCTTCTGACACTCCGCGCCGGTGCCGGTGCGCCATGGCCGGACCGCGCCGCCGGCCAGGGTGAGCGAGCGGTCCGGGAGGGCGAGGTCGTAGTCAATGCCGATGACGCGCCCGAAGCCTTTGCACGCCGGGCACGCGCCGACTGGGTGGTTGAAGGAGAAAAGGGCAGGGGAGGGCTCGCGGTAGTCGAGGTCGCAGGCGGCGCAGTGGAAGCGGGAGGAGAAGGGGATGGGGTCTAGCGTCTGGGGTCTGGGGTCTGGGGAACGATCGCTGGGGGGCAGGTGGACGGTGAGGCGGCCTTTGCCGAAGTGGTAGGCTTGCTCGCAGGCTTCGATGAAGCGGGAGCGGTTCGCGGCGGTGAGTTTGAGGCGGTCTTGAACCACCGTGATTGCCGATTGCCGATTGCCGATTGCCGATTGAGTCGCTGCGTTGTCGAGGCGCACGACTTCGCCGTTCACCAGCAGCCGCTGGTAGCCCTGCTTGGCGATGAGGTCGAGGGACTCCTTGAGCGAGAGCTTCTCCGACAACGCGAGGTCGAACGTCACCAGGCATTCCGCGTTCCGCATTCCGTGTTCCGCATTCACCCGCTCCCACACCTTCTGCGGCGGTTCCTTCTCCACGGCCTTCCCGCACTTCCGGCAATGCAGCGTGGCGAGGTGCGGCCAGAGGACTTTGAGGTGGTCGCAGATTTCCGTCATGGTGCCGACGGTGCTGCGCGTGGTGCGAACGGCGTTGCGCTGCTCGATGGCGATGGCGGGCGGGATGCCCTCGATGCTGTCCACCGCCGGCTTGTCCATGCGGTCGAAGAACTGCCGCGCGTAGGGCGAGAAGGTCTCGATGTAGCGGCGCTGGCCCTCGGCGAAGAGCGTGTCGAACGCGAGCGAGGACTTGCCGGACCCGCTCAGGCCGGTGACGACGATGAGCCTGCCCAGCGGCAGGTCGAGGTCGAAGCCCTTGAGGTTGTTGTGCCGCACTCCGCGGAGGCGGATGACATTGGCGGGCGATGACTTCGACATGCGCGCGGAAGGTAGGAGATGGGGTAACGGGAGGCAAGTGAGGGGGAGCGCGCCGCCCGCCAATCACACGGCTGCCGGCTGTGTTTGCGGAAAAAATTCCGATCCCTTCACCCGGCTGCCACGAGGTGGAGAATCAGCAGCGGAACCTGATGAACGACCAATTCCTGCCGCATCGCCGGCTCAGCCCGGCTTTCAGGCGACTGTCGCGATGACCACTTCAATTCCCCTTTTCCGGAGCGCCTTGACCATGTCGCCGGGCGCGCCCTTGTCGGTGACGATGACGTCTATTGCATCCAGATCGCAGAGCTTCGTGATGGACTGGCGGCCGAACTTGGTCGAGTCGATGCAGAAGATCGCCTTCCGCGAGGCGTCGAGCATGGCCCGCTGGATGTCAATCAGCAGCCCGTGGGAGTTGCTGATGCCGTCCAGTGTGATCCCGCCGCAGCTCAGGATGGCGGCGTCGGCCCGGATTTTGGAAAAACCTTCGACGGCCAGCGGCCCGACCAGCACGCCCAGCCGCGGGTAAATCACCCCGCCGGAAACCACTACTTCGAGTTTGTTCGCGCCGGCGAGGAGGTTCGCCACAGGCAGCGAATTGGTCACCACCTGCGGGGCCTTGGCTTCGAGATGGCGCGCGACATGATAGCAGGTCGTGCCGGCATCCACGATCACGGTCTGGTTGGGCTGGATGAGTTCGGCGCACGCCCGGCCGATGGCCTCCTTCTCCGACAACTGGTGCGTGTCCCGCGTCGAAAAGGTGAACTCGTCGGATTTCGGATTCGCCAGCCGCGCGCCGCCGTGCGTCCGGCGCACGCCGCCCTTGCCGGTCATCATGTCCAGGTCGCGCCGCACGGTCGAAACCGAGGCGTCCACCAGCTCGGAAAGCTCGTCCAGCGAAGCGAACTCCACCCGCGACAGGTGTTCCTCGATCCGCTTTTGACGTTCTTCTGCTTGCATGGCCTTGCCGCGACGTTGGTAGATTTTGGTAGATATTGCAAGAAATAGTTGACAGCCTCTCAAAATCTGGCGATACATGCGCCGCAATGTCAGCCGCAACTCAATCGCCGCCGCAACGGGCAGTCATCGAGCATCTGGTCCGGCAGTCGGTCTACGCCAGGCTCGGCCGTCCCCTGCCGCGCGTGGCCACCGCCCCCAGCCCGCTCATCGTCAATGTGAGCGCCCGCCATTGCCACCTCACCCCGGAGGCGGTCGAGGCCCTCTTCGGCAAGGGCCACAAGCTTCAGGTTCACAAGTGGCTTTATCAGGACGGGCAGTTTGCCGCGAAGGAGACGGTGACGCTCGTCGGCCCGCGCAGCCGCGTGATCTCGAATCTCCGCATTCTCGGCCCGTGCCGGAATCTGAACCAGGTTGAGCTGGCCTACACCGACGGCATCGCGCTGGGCTTCGACCTGCCGCTGCGGAGTTCCGGTGACATCAAGGGCACGCTCGGCGGCATGTTGATGGGGCCGGCGGGCTTCTTTGAAATGGAGTCGGGCATCATCCGCGCGCTGCGCCACGTCCACATGGGCCCGAAGGATGCGGAATTCTACGGCGTGAAGCCGGGCGACTGGATGAAGCTCAAGATCGGCGGCGACTGTGGCATCACCCTTGACCGGATGCTCTGCCGTGTGGATCCCAGCTTCAAACTGGAAGTCCACATCGACACCGACGAAGGCAACGCCTGCAACCTCCAGCCCGACACCGCGTGCGAGCTGACCAAGTGACCAAGTAATTTGACCCTAAACCAAAAAAGACAGGAGAACACATGAGCGAAGCAATTGGCATGATCGAAACCAAGGGATACACCGGCAACGTCGAAGCCACCGACGCGATGGCGAAGGCCGCAAACGTCACCATCTCGAAGACCATCGCCATCGGCGGCGGTCTCATCACGGTGATCTGCCGCGGCGATGTCGCCAGCGTCAAGGCCGCCGTCGACGCCGGCTCCAAGGCCGCCGGGAAAGTTGGCGAACTCGTCGCCGCCCACGTCCTGGCCCGCCCGCACGAAGACCTCGTCAAGGGGTTCCTCGGGGAGCCCGCCGCAGCCGTCAAGAAGTAACCCTCTCAACCAGTAATTCTCAACTCCTCACCCACTATGGCTCAACAAGCGATTGGAATGATTGAATGCAAGGGGCTGTGCGCGCTGTTCGAAGCAACGGACGCCGCGCTCAAGGCCGCCAACGTCACCTTCACCGGCTGGGAAAAGGTCGGCTCCGGCTACGTGACCGGGTTCTTCCGCGGCGACGTCGCCAGCGTGAAGGCCGCCACCGACGCCGGTGCCGCCGCCGCCGCGCAGGTCGGCTCGGTTGTCAGCGTCCAGGTCATCCCCCGTCCGCACGACGGCCTCAGCGTCCTCGGCAAGTGGCTCCAATGAACGGGGAGCGCGGAACTCGGAACGCGGAACCATTTCGCGTCCTGAGACTGATTCCGCGTTCCGAGTTCTGCGATCCGCGCTAATGAAGATCCTCGTCGCCAACATCGGCTCGACCTCGCTCAAGTGGCGCCTGTTCGACTTCTCGAACGGCGCCGAGAAGCTGCTCCACAAGGGCGGCTTTGAGCGGGTGACCGACTACCCGAAGGCGATTGAGGATTGCCTGGCGCAGCTTCGCAGTGCGGGCGTCATTGCCAGTGAGCAGGAGCTTGCGGCGGTCGGTTTCAAGACCGTCATCGCCAAGGATGTCACCGGCTGCGTGCGGCTCGACGAGCGCGTGCTCGCCGCGATGGAGGCCTACAACGGCCTCGCTCCCGCCCACAACCCGCCCTACATCACCGGCATCCGCCTCTTCGCCAAACGCATGCCCGGCGTGCCGCTGATCGGCCTGTTCGAGACGGCGTTCTACCAGTTCGCGCCGCCGGCGATGATGCGTTACGCCGTGCCGCAGGCGTGGCACGACATCGGCATCCGCCGGTGGGGTTTCCACGGGGCCAGCCACAAGTTCATCGCCGAACGCAGCGCCGAGCTGCTCGGTCGCAAGGATGTGGCCCGCCGCGCGGCGAACCTTTACGTGGACGGCGGCAAGACGCCCGTCGAGAAGCCCGACCTGCGCGTCATCTCCTGTCACCTCGGCGGCAGCTCGAGCATCACCGCCACGCTGAACGGTGTGGCGATCGGCAACAGCCTCGGCATGAGCCCGCAGTCCGGCCTGCCACACAACAACCGCGTCGGCGATCTCGATTCCGAGGCGCTGCCCTACGCGATGAAGACCCTCGGCATCTCCGTCGAGGAGGCGCAACGCCAGCTCACGAAGGAAGGCGGCCTCAAGGGCCTCAGCGGCGTGTCGAACGACATCCGTGACATTGAGACGGCGGCGGCCAAGGGCAACGCGAAGGCCGGTCTTGCGATCGACGTGTTCGTCAGCGAGGCGCGCCGCTGGATCGGCGGCTACTTTTTCCAGATGAACGGGGCCGACGCGCTCGTGTTCACCGCCGGCATCGGCGAGAACGGGCCCGAAGCCCGCGAAGCCATCTGCGCGAACCTCGACCAGCTCGGTATCGTGCTCGACCCGGCGAAGAACGGCGCGCTCCGCGCGACCGAAGGCGTCATCAGCGCGGATCACTCGCGCGTGAAGGTGCTCGTGATCCCGACGAACGAGGAACTCGTCGTCGCCCGCGAGTCCAAGCGGCTGCTCGAAGGCAAACACTGATTTTCACCCGATTCTCAACCATCAACACAAACAAAACTATGGCACAACAGGCAATTGGCATGATTGAAACCCGCGGGCTCGTCGCGCTGGTCGAAGCGACCGACGCGATGCTCAAGGCGGCGAACGTCGAACTCGCCGGTCCGATGACCCAGGTCGGCAACGCCCTCGTCACCGCCGTCATCGTCGGTGATGTCGCCGCCGTGAAGGCCGCCACCGACGCCGGCGCGCAGGCCGTCAAGGCCATCAAGGGCGAGCTCGTCAGCGTCCACGTCATCGCGCGTCCGCACAGCGACGTCGAGACCGTGCTGCCGAAGAAGCGCTAAAACTGGTGCCGGACGCCGGCCAGATGCCGGAGGGGCCGCCACAGGCGAAACCTCCGGCCTCCGGGTCAGGCCCCGGGCATCTCCCATTTTATGTTCCTCGCCAAAGTCGAAGGCGCGGTGGTTTCCACCAAGAAGGACGCCAACATGAACGGCCGCAAGCTGCTCCTGTTGCGTCCGCAGCTGGTGGACGAAAAGGACCCGACCAAATTCCGCGCGGGGTCCAACACCATCATCGCCGTCGACAGCGTCGGCGCGGGCATTGGCGAAATGGTGCTCTTCTGCCAGGGCAGCAGCGCCCGCCTCGCCGGCGGACTGCGGGAAGCGCCCGTGGACGCCGTGATCATCGGCATCGTGGATGTCGTGGATGTGCTGGGGAAACAGATTTACAACGGGAAGAATTAGCCACCCATGAAGCGCGGATCAAACGCGGATGAAGCCATGCCGGCTCCGCGTTTCATGCCGGTTCAAGAGGTGGCCTGAAAGAAACCATGAGTGCCGTGAACGAAACTTTGATCCGTGACGTGGTGTCCGACGTGTTGTCCCGCCTCGGTGGCGCGCCCGCTGCGGCGAAGGCCGCGCCTGCGCCAGCGCCGAAGACTGACTGCGGTTGCGGCGGCAAGGGCGCGTCCAACGCCAGCCCCTCGCCGCGCGGCAAGTTCGGTGTCTTCACCGACGCGAACGAGGCCTGCGCCGCCGCCCACGAAGCCTATCTTTTGCTCCAGAAGAAGGGCGTCGCCGCCCGTGTGAAGATCGTCGAGATCGTGAAGGCCATGGCAGAGGCCAACGCCGAGCCCTGGGGCAGGCTGGAGCTGGAGGAGACGAAGATCGGCCGGCTCGACCACAAGATCGAGAAGCTCAAGATCATCAAGCTCGTTCCCGGCGTCGAGTGGCTCCGACCGGACGCGCGCAGCGGCGACCACGGCATCACGCTCGAAGAATACACGCCCTTCGGCGTGGTCGGCGCGGTCACGCCCAGCACCCATTCCATCCCGACGCTCAGCGGCAACATCGTGAACATCTGCGCGGCGGGGAACGCCGTCGTGTTCAACCCGCATCCCAGCGCCGCCAAGTGCGCCGCCGTGGCCGTGCGCGCCTACAACGAGGCCATCTTCCGCGAGACCGGCATCGAGAACATCGCCACCATCATCGCGAGCCCCTCGATGGAGAGCTTCGCGGCAATGTGCAAGCACGAGGCCGTGCGCATCCTGCTCGTCACCGGCGGCCCCGGCGTGGTGAAGGCGGCGATGCAGACCGGCAAGCGCGCCATCTGCGCCGGCCCCGGCAATCCGCCCGTTTACGTCGATGACACCGCCTGCATGAAGCGCGCGGCCAGGGCGATCATCCAGGGCGCCAGCTACGACAACAACCTGCTCTGCATCGGCGAGAAGGAAGTCTTCGCGCTGGAGGGCATCGCGGACAAGTTGATGTCGCACATGGAGCAGAACGGCGCGGTGAAGCTCACCAACGCCCAGCTCGATGCGCTGACCAAGGCCGCGTTCACCATCACGCCCGGCCAGGGTGGCGGCTGCGGCCACGCGTCCGTGAACAAGGATTTCATCGGCAAGGATCCCGCCGTGCTTGCGAAGGCGGCCGGCTTGAACCTTCCCGCTGGCACCCAGCTTCTCTTCGCCGAAACCGGCGCGGACCATCCCTTCGTCGTCGAGGAGCAGATGATGCCGTTCATACCGATCACCCGGGTGAAGAGCCTGGAGGAAGGCGTCGCCCGCTCGCTCACCGCCGAGCACGGCTACAAGCACACGAGCATCATCCACTCGCACGATCTGGAGGCGCTGACGGCCATGGGCCGCGCGCTCGACACGACGCTGTTCATCAAGAACGGCCCGTGCATGGCCGGCCTCGGCCTCGGTGGCGAGGGCTACCTGAGCTTCAGCATCGCCACGCCGACCGGCGAAGGCGTGAGCAACCCCCGCACGTTCACGCGCGTCCGCCGCTGCGTGATGGTGGACAACCTCCGGATTTATTGAGCCATGCTGCTCGCCCGCGTTGAAGGCAATGTGGTCGCCACCCGGAAGCATCCGAGCTTCGAGGGCTGGCGGTTCGTCATCTGCCAGCCCATCAACAACGCGGGCGAACCCGAAGGCGCACCGCAGGTGGCCATTGACGCGCACGGTGCCGGCATGCACCAGCGCGTGATCATTTCCTCCGACGGCGCGGCCGCGCGCAAGCTGGTGGGCGACGACAAGAGCCCAGCCCGCTGGCTCATCGCAGGCATCGTGGACGAGATCGAGCCGGGGGTGCCGGTGTGAGACTCGGCACCGTCATCGGCCGCGTGACCTTGAACAAGGTCGTGCCCGAACTCGAGGGCGCGCGCTGGCTCATTGTCTCCCCGTTCACGCGCGAGCATTTCCAGCGCGGCCCCGAAGCGCTCCCGGGTCTGAGCAAGGACCCGAGCCCCGTGGTTTACGACAGCCTGGGCGGCGGCGTGGGCCAGACCATCGGGTTTGTGGAGGGCCGTGAAGCGGCACAGCCATTTGAAGTTTCGCCGCCCATCGACGCGATCAACGTCGCCCTGGTGGATGACATTTTTTACAATCCCTTCAACCCATGAGCAACGTTCTCACCGCCAAAGACATTGAAGCCATCATCGCCAGGGGCGGTGATCCGAATGCCGCCGCCAAGGACGCCGTCCTCACGCCTTCCGCGCGCGATGCCCTGCGCGATTACGCCACCGCCCGCAGCCGTGCCGCCGCGGTCAGTTCTTCCACAGCCGTCGCCGCCGCCACGACCGCGCCGGCCAAGCCTCTCAACTCCAAGTCACCCAAGGCCGAGCTGGAGGCGTTTTTCAATTCGCCCTACGCCCACGGCCTGAAGGAGCAGATTTGCGAGATGGGCCATCGCCTCTGGAAGCGCGCCTACGTGGACGGCAACGGTGGCAACATGGCAATCCGCGTCGGCGACGACATCGCCATCTGCACGCCCACGCTCGTCAGCAAGGGTTCGTTGAAACCGTCGGACATGTGCCTCGTGGATTTCGAAGGCAAACAACTTTGCGGCACAAAACCGCGCACGAGCGAAATCCTCATGCACTTGCAGATGATGAAGCGCCAGCCCAAGGCCGTCGCCACCTGCCATTGCCACCCGCCCTACGCCACGGCGTTCGCGGTGGCCAACGTCGCCCCGCCCACGTGCATGTTGCCGGAGTATGAAGTGTTCTGCTCCGTCGGCGTCGCGCCGTATCGCACGCCCGGCTCGGCGGACATGGGCAAGCTCGTCGCCGAGCTGACCGACCAATACAACACCATCCTCATGGCCAACCACGGCGTCGTGACGTGGAGCCACAACAACATCGAGGAAGCCTACTGGCGCATGGAGATCATCGAGGCCTACTGCCGCACGATTGTCGTAGCCGGGCAGCTCGGCAAGCCGATTAACACCTTCTCCGGCCCGCAGATGAAAGAGCTGCTCAACATCAAGCAGAGCCTCGGCTTCGTGGACCCGCGTTTCGGCATGAAGGAGTGCGAACTCTGCGACAGCGGCGAATGGCGGCCCGGTGCCAGCTGCGCCGTCCCGGCCACGCCGGACGCCGCCGGCCTTGACCCGGAGGTCGAGAAGACCGTGCAGGCCATCACCGATCAGATTCTTGCGCAGATGAAGTAACCGCCGGCAGCCGCTTGCGACATGAAGTCCCTCGACGCCAAACTTGCCGAGATCAAGGCCAACCGCGCCTCCCGTGCGTTCGTCATCGCCGATGCGAAGGACGCGGACATGGCCTTTGGCGTGCGCGCACCCGGTCCGCGCGGCTTCCTCGCCAGGCGCGGCGCGCAGCCCGCGAAGTTCTCCCCCGAGGTCTGGAGCCGCGAAGAGTTCGGTTACCGCAACCTGCCGGAGTTCCTCGACATCATCCGCGAGGTCACGCACCAGGGGCTGGTCGACATCATGCTGATGTCCGCCTATGTGACCGAGCAGCTCGCGATCAAGGAAGGGCTGTTCAAGAACTCCCACGTCACGCCCGCCGCCCGCGCCAACGACACCACCGATGTCTGGGCCGTGCGCCATGGCGCCTACACGCGCGAGCCAAGCCAGCCGTTCCGCAGCGCGGCGATCGATCATATCCAGTGCGGTGAGATCGAGTGCGAGCGCGACAGCAGCGGGGAATTCCCCGGCGCGAACCTCGGCCTCTACTCGATCACGTTTGTGAACGAGCTGGATCAGGACCGCGAGGCGCTGCTCTGGTATAAGGAGTTTCGCGAGGAGGCCGAGCGGAAGGGCTTCCGGCACTTCCTGGAGATTTTCGACCCGAACGTCAGCAGCGGCATCGCGCCCGAGAAGCTCGGCGAGTTCATCAACGACAACATCCTCCGCACGCTGGCCGGCGTGCCCGAGGCCGGCAGGCCGGACTTCCTGAAGATCGTCTATCACGGCCCGAAGGCGATGGAGGAGCTCGCGCAATACGACCCCAATCTCGTCGTCGGCATCCTCGGCGGCGGCGCGGGCACGACTTACGACGCCTTCCGGCTCATCCACGACGCGCAGAAATACGGCGCCCGCGTGGCGCTGTTCGGCCGCAAGATCAACAACGCCGAGCATCAACTGGCCTTCATCGAAATGCTACGCCTGATCACCGATGGCCGCATCGCGCCAGAAGAAGCCGTGCGGGCCTACCACGGGATTTTGCAGGCCAAGGGCATCAAGCCCAGCCGCCCGTTGGAACAGGATCTTCAATTGACCGACCAGTCGATGAGCTACGACGGCTCCGGCGCGCGGCGCGCGACT